>JBKQKT010000708.1:0-7450 GCA_052147365.1 Candidatus Korobacteraceae bacterium
CGCAGCAACACTGGCCGTGGTTGAAGAAGATGGCGCTGGCCGCGCCGGAAATCGTGGACTTCATGTCGGCATCGTCGAAGACGATGTTGGGCGACTTGCCGCCCAGCTCCAGCGAGACTTTCTTCAGATTGCCCGTCGCCGCCTGCACGATGAGCTTGCCGACTTCGGTCGAGCCGGTGAAGGCGATCTTGTCAACATCGGGATGCGCCGCGAGCGCAGCGCCCGCGGTCTCACCGTATCCGGGAACAACGTTGACCACGCCGTCGGGGAAACCAGCCTCGGCTATCAACTCGGCCAGCAACAGCGCGCTCAGGGGAGTCTGCTCCGCCGGCTTCAGCACGACCGTACAACCGGTCGCCAGCGCCGGACCAAGTTTCCACGCCGCCATCAGCAGCGGAAAGTTCCACGGAATGATCTGCCCGGCCACGCCGACTGGCTCGCGCCGCGTGTACGCGAAAAATTTGGGATGGAAAGGAATGGTGTTGCCTTCGATCTTGGTGGCCCATCCTGCCATGTAGCGAAACAGGTCAACCGCCAGCGGTACGTCGGCAACGCGAGCTACTGCCAGCGGCTTGCCGTTGTCGAGGCTCTCAATCTGCGCAAACTCCTCCAGATGCTGTTCGAGCAGGTCGCCCAGCTTCCATATGAGGCGGCCGCGCTCGGAGCCGCTCATCTTCGTCCATTTGCCGCTGTCGAAGGCCTTGCGCGCCGCTTTCACCGCGCGATTGATGTCTTCGCGGTCACCCTCGGCGACCTTGGCCATGACTTCCCCCGTGGCGGGGTTGTACGACGGAAACGTCTTGCCGGAAGCCGCGTCTACAAATTTGCCGTCGATAAACATCTTGCGCGGTTTGCCGACGAAATCCTGTACCCGGCTGTGCATTTGCGGAGCTACTGCAGTAGCCATATTCAACCTCCTCGTTGCAGGATGCCGCTTGGTGGCTCATCCTGCTTTTCGAATTGTGAATTCTTATGTGATGAGACCAGTTTGGTGATTCGGCATTCGCTGCGGAAGTCGCAGGCAAGCCATCCTGGGGCAGAAGTTTATCAGAAGCTGAGAAGTCGTGCGCGGATATCGGGAGCGAGCGACTTCCAACTTGTCTGTTACCATCGGCCCTGCATGGCGGTTCAAACCATTGACGAAGTAGTCTCCGCGCTGGACGCCATTGTTCAGCAGTTCTCTGACAAGGCCAGCCGCCTCGGCTACTTTGCCGCGTTGTATCGCCGGGTGACCTGCGCCGTGCGTGACGGTCTTACCAGCAGACGTTTCCAGAACGCCCCGTTGATGGAGAAGCTCGATGTGGTCTTCGCCTCGCGCTATCTCGACGCGCTCGCAACGTTTCAGGCCGGCGGCACTCCCACCCGAAGCTGGATACTCGCCTTCCGCGGCTGCGACGACGCCGATCTCCTTATCCTGCAGCAACTGCTGTCAGGCATGAACGCCCACATCAACCTTGACCTCGGCATTGCTGCCGCGCAAACCTGTCCCGGGGATCAACTGCCGCAACTCAAGCCTGACTTTGATGAGATCAATGCCATACTAGGCGAGCAGGTCGGCGCTGTGGAAGCGGAGATGGCAGCGGTCTCTCCTCTAATTGGCGATCTGGAAAAGATCGGCCTGCGCACCGAGACGTCCATCATCAACTTCAGCATGGAGGCAGCGCGCGACAATGCCTGGTTCAACGCCCAGCGTCTGGCAGGCGAACCATCCGTTTTACATGATGTCACGATTGACGGGCTGGACCTCGCCGTCTCCATCGAAGGCGGCGCGATTCTCCACCCGCTGGTCGGCGCCGAGGGCCTCAGGATTATCCAACAAGCCGAGGTCAAAGACGTGCGCCGCGTAATTGAGGTGCTGTCGCAAAGCGGCGCATCCAACGCGCAAGCGGCGTCCGTAAGCTAATGCAATTGCACAACGATGAAGGGTTCTACCCGCCCGCCTGTGCCCGCGCCTGCTCAACACTGGGAGCAAAGGTAAAGAGGTTGTCAACCTTAGTCACTTTCAACGAGGTCAGCAAGCGCTCGTTGGCGCCTACCAGCACCAGTTTTCGCCCGGAGCCCTGACGCGAAACATGCGCGCCCACCAGACAGCCGATGCCCGCCGAATCAATGTACGGCATGTCGGCCAGGTCAATAATCAGGAGACTGGACGTGTCCGACCGGACCATGGACTGCAACGGAAAGAAGTTCCCCAGCAACAGCGGGCCGTGCAGACGTATAACTGCGCTGCCGCTGACATCGTCGACTTTTTCTATCTCTAAGGGCTTTTCCTGCATAAGGTTTCATATTATAACTACTGCCCGCACAGAGATGTTAATTTCCCATTACTGCGCCGCAGGATTTCTTGAAAGGGTTGGGACCACATTACTGAGGCTGTCGTTCACCCAGGTTCGAAGGCGTCGCGGCATCCGGCTTTGCAGTCGAAAGCGAGCTGTGAACTGCGGAACTTTGCGCGGCGGCCGCACTCGAACCGTGACCGGCGTTATTCGTGGCGGCTGTCGCCGTCGCGTGCACTCGCGAATTGCCGGCCTGTGAAGATACCGGATGTTTTGCCTCGGCCGGTGGGTGGTAAACGTGATGATCGCGCCCGGAGCTATGCTGTGCAGACAGCGTACCCGCGAGTGATAACATCGCGGTGACAAAAAGCGCTCGCGTTATGCCCGAGTTATACATTCTGGGAGGAAAGTTCAAAACCGCCCCTATTTTACGACATGGTTTGCTTGTGATCAGTAAGAAACTTCAACCAAAATGCTACTTTCGCGGTAGCCGCTGTTTAGTAGTCTGGACCGGCACTTTCGTACCTCCCCGCCGGAAGTGGTGCTCGAAGGTCTTCATGTCAACCCGGCGGCCTCGAAAGCGAACGCCCTCCGATTCCAGCAGAAAGCGCTGCTCCAGCCCGAGCTCGCCACGCAACGAAATTCGGCCGCCCGAGCCCAACACCCGCTGCCATGGAAGCCCGTCGACCTGCTTCAGCACTCGTGCGACATGCCGCGAGCAGCGTGGGTATCCCGCCGCCTTCGCGATCGCGCCATACGTACTCACGCGCCCTCGCGGCAACTGCCGGATGGCGTTGCTGATCGCGGTGACCATTGGTGTGCCCGCTCGGGTAATGCGGCGCTTTGGCGCCGCGTCTAAGTCCTTCTTGTTTGTCATCACGAGCGGACTTTAGTCCGCGAGGGATCTGCTTCTTGACGTTCTCAGCATGCTGTTAGGGTTCGCTCAACCCCCGGGGAATGCGACAACCTGAGATTCACTCTAAGATATCACTATGTCCGAAGCTGCCCGCCACCCCGCAGCCCGTTTTTCCGACCGCGCCGAAGACTACGTCAAATATCGCCCGCATTACTCGCCGGAGGTCGTGCATGCGTTGAAGCAAGCCTGCGGTCTGCGGCCCGAGCACCTCATCGCCGACATCGGCTGCGGCACCGGCATGCTGGCCAGAATCCTACTTGATAACGGCAACCGCGTCATCGGCGTCGAACCCAACGAAGAGATGCGTCGCGTCGGCGAAGAGTATCTCGCCGCCTATACCAGCTTCAGCATGGTTGACGGCAGCGCCGAAGCCACTTCCTTGCTCAACGTCACCATTGACTTTGTACTGGCAGGTCAGGCCTTCCACTGGTTTCGTCCCGACGAGACGCGCATCGAGTTCGCGCGCATCCTCAAGCCGGAAGGCTGGGCCGTTCTGGTGTGGCACGATCGCAACGTTGACTCCACGCCCTTCCTGTGCGCCTACGAAGAGTTCGTCCGCCGTCATTCCATCGACTACGAACAGGTGACTCACAAGTATCTCGCGAGCTATGCCGCGCTGGAGCACTTCTTCGCGCCCAACAAGATGAATCTCATCCAGCAGCACAACCAGCAGCAACTCGACTTCGACGGACTGCGCGGACGCTTGCTGTCCTCTTCCTATATCCCCAAGTGCGGCGAGCGCTATGAGGCGATGTCACGCGAACTCCCGCAACTGTTCTCGGCACACGCCACGACTGGTCACGTCGTTCTGCAGTACGATACCAAGATTTATTTCGGACATCTCGACCAATGACCGCTGCGAAGATTCCGCGCTCCGACCTTCGCGAAACATCGGGGGAAAAGCTACTCCGTCGTCGGGAATTTAATCGTCACAAATTACGGTACATACCGTATGGCTAACCCTTTCAGCTTCAGAGCAAAATCTGTGGACGTAATAGCATCCATCTTTGTGAGCGATGGCCGCATCTTTTAGGGAGGACTCAGAAGGTAGGAAGGACCCGGAAGCCCGTTCGTCTGAGATGACAACATGGAAGATGTCAGAGGTAAAGACATGAAGCCCATCCAGATCTTGATCGCAGACGATGAAGAGCTATTACGCAGTAATTTGCGATACATGCTCGAATCGCGGCCCGGCTGGCGCGTCTGTGCCGAGGCAGAAGATGGCCTACAAGCAGTCGAAAAGGCAAAGCAATTACGCCCGCACGTGGTGGTGATGGATGTTTCCATGCCCACGATGGATGGTATCCACGCCACCCGCATCATCCAGCGGGAAGTTCCCGAAGCCGTGATCGTGCTCATCAGCCAGAATGATCCGCGTATCGTGTCGCATCAGGCGGCCGAAATTGGTGCGGACGGCTACGTTCCCAAGAGCAATATCGCCTGGGACCTGGTGCCGGCTCTGGATGCTGCCATAGCCGCCCGGAACGGCGGCTTCAAGGACTGGTTGAACGAAGAGAAGCCCAACCCCCGGTCTGAACCGGCCGTCAGCGAGAGCGAGCAACGCTTCCGGGAGATGATTGACGCAATTCCTGCGGCCATTTACACCACCGATGCCGAGGGGCGTCTCACCCACTTCAACCCGGCGGCGGTCGAATTGGCGGGCCGCAGACCGGAACTCGGTACCGACAGCTGGTGCGTGAGTTGGAAGCTTTTCTGGCCTGATGGCACTCCGCTTCCTCATGACCAGTGCCCGATGGCGATCGCCCTTAAGGAGGGCAGGGTGCTCAGCGGCGTAGAAGTGCAACTGGAACGCCCGGACGGCAGCCGGGTGTGGATCGCCCCTTATCCACGGGCCCTACGGAATGCGGATGGCAAACTCGTCGGCGGCGTCAACATGCTCCTGGACATTACCGAGCGCAAGCAGGCGGAACGGGCCAACAATCTGCTGGCCTCTATTGTGGCTTCCTCGGATGACGCCATCGTCAGCAAGACTCTGGATGGCACCATCACCAGCTGGAACAAAAGTGCGGAGCGGATGTTCGGCTACACCGCCGAAGAAGCCGTCGGCCAAAATATCAGGCTCATCATTCCTCGCGAGCGTTGGGACGAGGAGGCCGAAATTCTTGCCCGGCTGCGCAGCGGCCAGCGGATTGACCACTTCCATACGGTACGAAGACGCAAGGACGGGACAACCCTGGACGTTTCGCTGACCATTTCTCCACTGAAGGACGCCAACGGGCGCGTAGTGGGAGCTTCGAAGGTGGCGCGTGACATCAGCGAGGAGAAGCGGGCGCAGGAGGCCTTGCAGGAGAGCGAGGAGCGTTTCCGGAAACTTTCCCATACCCTCGATGGCGAAGTCCGGGCCCGCACCACCGACGCACTGCGCCAGGCCGAACAAGTTCGCCAGCTTTCCGCCTACCTGCTGCAGGCCCAGGACGAAGAGCGCCGGCGCATCGCTCGCGAACTTCACGACAGTGCCGGTCAGAGCTTGACTATTCTCGGAATGTCTTTGCACCAGATGGCCGAGGAGGCACGGCAGGTTTCTCCGCAGTTCGCCAAGCGCGCGGCCGAAGCTGAAGAATTGATCCAGCGCTTGACTCAGGAGGTCCGTACCACCTCCTATCTATTGCATCCACCGCTGTTGGACGAGAGCGGATTGTTTTATGCCCTGAACTGGTACATCCAAGGGCTCATGGAGCGCAGCGGTCTGGAGATCATTCTTGAAATTCCGCAGGTGTTCGGCAGGCTTCCGCGCGACATGGAATTGACGATTTTCCGGCTGGTGCAGGAGTGTCTGACCAATGTTCACCGCCACTCGCGCAGCAAGACCGCCTCCATCCGGATCGGCCGCGACGACCACATGGTCACCCTGGAGGTGCAGGACCGAGGCGTGGGCATCTCGCCTGAGAAATTGGCAGAGATCCAATCGGGAGGCTCGGGTGTGGGGATCCGGGGCATGCGCGAAAGAGTACATCAATTCCATGGCGCGCTTAACACCGAGTCGGACAGTACCGGCACCCGCGTGTTTGTGACCATTCCAAATCCCAGACGTCCCGTGCCGAAAGAACACAACCGGCAGCGGAGGCAGCAGGCGACCTAAGCATCGTGGGAGCAGCGCTGATGCGAATTCTCATCGCCGATGACAATCAATTAGTCCGGCGCGGCATCGTTGAGTTCCTGTCAAGCCAGGCGGACTGGGAAGTTTGCGGCGAGGCTACGGACGCTACTGAAGCCCTACACAAAGCGGCTGAGCTGCGGCCCGATGTGGTTCTCCTGGACGTGAGTATGCCGGTTACCAATGGACTGGAAACGGCACGCCTTTTGCGGCAACAGCTTCCCGATCTCAGGATTCTTATCCTGAGCCAACACGATCCCGCCCACCTGCTGACCTCGTCACTTGAAGCCGGCGCCAACGGCTGCGTGGACAAGGCTCGCATCCCCACGGACCTGCTGCCGGCAATCAGACGCCTGCTCGAAACCTGATCAAGCAACCTGCCCTCAGGCAATGCGATTCTGACCGTTCCCACTCATTCGCAAACCGCGCAAACGGCCCCGCTCGGGAGGCAATAAAATCCGAAACTATCACACTCCCTTGTGTTAAATGTCACTGACAACGAGACAGTAGATATCGTACGGTGTCTCTGAAGGTTGGAGGTGTTCCTATGGCCAGGGCACCGACGATCAGTTCGTCAACCCCTCCCGCGAAGACCCCCGCAAGCTCCACTCACAGATACGTCAAATTGATTGGGCGCTGGATTGCTCGTGTAGGCGGCTCAATTCGGCTGAACACGTCCGGTCTGTCTGCCGCATCCGTGGAAGTTTGTCACGGAGACCATTGTCCGGCGCCAGTCAACCAACTGTTTCCCACGAACAGCATCCTTGCGGGATTGCCGAGGGGCGAACTGCATCACCTAAAGCCATATCTCCATCCGGTTTCGTGGCACAGCGGGCAAGTCCTCAGTGATGTTGCTACCCCTCTCGATTGTTTCTATTTTCCCGAGTCAGGGATGGTTTGCGTGCTCGCCGTTATGGACGACGGCAGGACCGTGGCCCTGGCGGCGATCGGGCGGGAGGGTTTTCTCGGCGTGCCAGCCTTTCTGGGGGCCGAGAGTGCGCAACTGCGAGCCGTCGCCATCATTGACGGCGACGCTCTCAAGCTAGGCCAGGACGACCTTCGGCGCATCCTCCCTGTTAGCCAGTACTTCGCAGAATCTCTGCGTCGCTACAGCAGCGGTTATCTGGCACAAATTGCCACGCT
>JBKQKT010000709.1:0-18065 GCA_052147365.1 Candidatus Korobacteraceae bacterium
GGCTGATCACGCTCGATTACGACGGCCACATCTCCCTGATGAACGCGGATGGAAGCAGCCGAAACGTAATCTACCAGCAGAACCTTCCCATGCAGGGCCTGACCGTCTGTCCGGATGGCGCCTACGCGTTCTTTAACATGCCGAACCGGGAGACCAAGGCTTTGAATGTTTTCCGTCTTGATCTTCAGAACGACACCGTCGCTGCGGCCACCAAAGGCAAAGTGGACCAGAACCCAGTCTGCTCTCCGGATAGCAAAGTCGTTCTCTACACTGTTCTGGAGCGCGGCCGCGAGTCGCTGATGGAGCTGACCGTGCGGGGCGGCGAGACCAAACAAGTGAGCGATAGGCTGATTAACTTCGCCGTTCTTTCGCCGGACGGCAGCCAAATCGCCGCGCTTGGCGTTGAGGGCCAGGGCGCCAACGCAACGCCAGTGATTGAAATTCTGCCTGCGCAAGGCGGCCTGCCGGTGAAGAGCTTCCCGCCGAGCCGTTTCATATCCGGCCTGTTCCAGTTTTCTGCTGACGGGCTAAGTTTGTATTACCCGGTTACCGAGAAGGGCGTCTCGAATATTCTGGTCCAGCCCATCGCAGGCGGGCCTCCAACTCTGGCGACTAATTTCGACGATCTGGTGATTTACGGTTACAACTATGATTGGAAAAGCAAGAGGCTCGCGGTAGCTCGGGGACGAACCAATTCCGACATTGTGCTCATTACGCAGCAGTAGCCAACAAAGTTGTCAGTTGTCGGCCGTCAGTTCTCAGGAGGACGCAGCTCGCTCTATGAACTGGAAACGCAGATTGTGATCGCATCGGAACTGCGATATCTCACCGTCGAAGAGTGTGAATCGTTGCTGGTTGATGCCACGGAACAGGGTCGCATTATCAATGCTTTAATGAACTCGCTGAAGTCTCCCGGAACCATGCGGAAACTATGATGATTTCCGAGAACTGACAACCGAGAACTGACACTAAGGAGAGGCATGAAGGGGTCCAAACGGTTCCTGCCAGGCGGAGTGGGAGTTATTGTCTGCGCACTCCTGATGAGCGCATGTGGTGGAAAAATCCCCCAAAACGGCGCACCCGCACTGAACATTAATACAGCAAATCCTCTGCCCACCGGCGCCGTAGGGGATGCCTACCAGGAAGGCCTGTCAGCAACTGGAGGGTTGCAACCCTACACGTGGACCGTCGATTCCGGGGCCTTGCCTCCCGGCTTAACTCTTACCACCGACGGTGTGCTTAGCGGCACGCCGCCAGCGGGAGCGGCCGGGATGTATAACTTCACCGTGCGAGTGACCGACTCGCAATCGCCGGTGAAGGCGTACCAGGTTTCCAGCCTTGCGCTCACCATTAACCCGCCTCTGTCCTTTCCCGTTTCGACTTTGACCAATGCCGTCATAGCCGTTGCCTATTCTGCGACCGTTGCGGCCAGTGGCGGGCTGAACTGCCAACCGCCGCAGATGAATCCTTGTTACACCTACACTCTGGCTCCCGGAAGTGCACCTTTGCCCGCGGGCTTGATGCTGGACAAGGACGGCACCGGCACCGGGACGGCCGGCACAATCTACGGCACACCTACGGGCCCCATTGGGACATACATGTTTATCGTCGAGGTGACCGATAGCTACCCGACTACCGCGACTGCGGGCTTCGCGATCACAGTTACCGGAAAGATCCAGGGCAACTACGCCTTCTCCTTCAACGGTTACAACAGCGCAGGCCAGGCCTTCTATATGGCTGGAAGCTTTGTGGCGGATGGCAACGGCAACATCACCAGTGGTGTCTTCGATCGCAATGGCAACGATTCCATCGGCGCCATGACCAATATCGCAATTACGCCCGGCAGCGGCGCAAATGGCCAGTGCCCCATTCCCAGCGGCACCACGGGTTCCGTTTATTGCGTTGGCCGACCGGGCGTCACCAACGGAAGCAATCTGGGAACCATCGTGGTCGCCTCGGCGCTCGGGACCTACTCCTTCAGCGTGTCCGTTTCGCTCGTTTCCGATTCCACCATTATCTTGGCCGACCCCAACAATCCAGGTCAATGGGGTTCCGGTGTGCTGAAGACCCAAGGGCCTCTCTCAGGGCTCTCCCTGGCAACGACCAGCTTCGGGTTCGGTCTATTTGGCATTGACTCGGGCGGAAATCGGTACGGGGGCGCAGGCTACTTTCAAACTGATGCCTACGGCAATATTACCTCCGGAAATGGAGAGGCGGACATCAACGACAACGGCACGGTGCAGAGCCAGGCGCCATTGACCGGAAGCATTTCATATCTGCCCGGTTCCACGACCGGCAGAGGTACGGCGACCTTCACGATCGGTTCCACCACGTTCGATTACGCCTTTTATGTCATACCTCCTCCGGTCGGCAAACTATTTCCCACGTTGCTGTCCGTGCAGACTGATGCTATTTCCAGCGGCGCGCCAGCGACCTTGGCAACGGTCGTCGGTCGAGGCCCGGCAGGCGGCGGCACCACCACTTTCACCAACAACTCCCTGAACGCCACCCGCGGCTCCAACAACCCGGCGAATGGCGACCTATTTGAGTTGAATGCAGTTGCCACTTCCGGCGGGGGTTCAGTGCCCGACATCTCCCTGGGACTAGGCAATTTCGATGGCAATGGGAATATCACCTCGTACATCTTTGACGAGAACAACGGCGGAACGCTGACCACGCCAGCACAGAACAATTTCACCGGAACGTACTCAGTTGACTCGACCAACAAATTGTCCGGCCGGGTTACCGTCAGCCTGAACGGGGTCACCAACAATCCCGTGTGGTACCTCGTAGCGACTAATACGGGATTCGTGGTGGGAACCGACCCGAATGTCACGGCGGGCAGCTTCGAGCCGCAGGCCGCGCCGCCAACTGGGTTCGTCATCCTCTCACTGTTCGGCAACTTCTATGGTGGAACCAGCAACCCGGTGCTTCCGGCTGTAGTCAATGAAGTGGAAACGGTGATTGCGTCACCGCCTCCGCCACCCGGCGCCGGCAACGGAATTTTCGACGGCACCTACGACAGCAGCGGCAACGGTATGGTACTGATGAACCAGATTTTCATGTACCCGGCGATGTCAGGTTCCCCCGGGGGCTTCTGCCTCGCAGACGGCGACTCCTGCCCGAATCCTCAAGAGGCTTCGAACACGACGGGCAGAATGCTCGTAGTGGACAATAGCGGAAACACCGTGGACGTCATTTACCTCGTTGCGGGAGGCGCTTCCGGAGTCACCAATGCCAGTACCAAGAGTGTGACCCTGAGCACTGGCGTAGAGCCAAGCCTGTCGGTTTTGGTACACTGATCGCTGTTCGGACACGGGCCGGTGTCTCGCAAGACGCCGGCCCGTTTTCGTTTTACGGAGTCTCCGGGTGATCACCTCTAGAACCGTGATAATGCCTGAAATAGAGGTATACTTTGTAACCATCCGGAGTTGAGTGGGCGCGACGCCCCCATGCGGGGCCGTGGCAGAGGAAAAGTGTAGGGAATGGCTGGGGAATCAGAAGGCCAGGCGCGAAGAGGACAAGACGGTGTAGCGGTTTCCAGCGGCGATAGCTCTGCCGCTACGCCCAAACCAACGCTTGGGTCGGAGGGCATGACCGATCCCGGAATCGGCGCCACGGATGTTACCTCTCCCGGCATGGCTGCTCCAATCACTCCCAAGAGCGCCCCTTCCGATGCGAAGACCATCATCCAGCCTCCGAGCTCGGGAAGCAGTCCGCCGCACCCCATCTTTTCTGCCATTGGCGCCACCATCTTTCATGAAGGTGACATCCTTGGAGGCCGCTACGAAATCCAGAAACTGCTGGGCATGGGCGGTATGGGCGCTGTTTACAAAGCGCGCGACATGGAGGTCGAGCGCGTTGTCGGATTGAAGGTCATTCGCCCGGACCTCGCCGGGGACCCTGCAATCCTGGCCCGCTTCAAACAGGAGCTGATCCTCGCCCGGCAGGTCACGCACAAGAACATCATCCGCATTTACGACCTGAACGAAGCCGACGGCGTGAAGTTCATCACCATGGAGTACGTCGAAGGCGAGGACTTGCGAAGCATTCTTCTGCGCGAGCACAAGCTGTCGCCGGAGGCGGCAGCCAACATCATCGTCCAGGTGTGCGCAGGCTTGCAGGCGGCCCATAGTGAAGGCGTCATCCATCGCGATCTGAAACCCAGCAACGTCATGGTTGACACCGCGGGGCGCGTGGTGGTGATGGACTTTGGCCTGGCCCGCACGGTCGGCGGAGATGGCATGACGCGTACCGGCATGATGGTCGGGACGATGGAGTACATGTCGCCCGAGCAGGCAATGGGTAAGGAGCTCGATGCCGCCTCCGATCAGTTCGCGGTGGGCCTCATTTTCTACGAACTGCTCAGCGGGTCTGTGCCCT
This sequence comes from Candidatus Korobacteraceae bacterium, assembly GCA_052147365.1. Taxonomy (GTDB): domain Bacteria; phylum Acidobacteriota; class Terriglobia; order Terriglobales; family Acidobacteriaceae; genus Bog-257. Next base: position 4,384 of record JBKQKT010000709.1, read on the forward strand.
ACCACGCGGAGAGTGCGATCGCCAGCCTGGTCAAGCGTACCCAGGAGCATGCCGTCCCACTGTCCGAAATTGACCCCACCACTCCGGCGGAGTTGAGCGCCATTGTAGGCAAGTGCCTGGAGCGGGAGTCTTCCGCGCGCTTCGCATCGATGCAGGATCTGATCGACGAACTTGAAATCTGGCAGGGCAAGAAGCAGCGGGTCGGTCCGTCAGTCATCACGGCCGTACCCAAGCGGGTCCCGGCGAAGCGTTTTCCGATGAAGTGGATTGCAGTGGGCGCTGCGGCGGTTGCGCTGGCTGCCGGAACGTATGTCGTGGTTCACAACCGGACGCAGAAGGTAACGTCTTCAGCTCCGCAGGCTGTACAGGGGCCTGTTATCTCAGTCGCCGTCCTCCCGTTTTATAACGGCTCAGGCGATACCAGTCTGGACTGGGTCGGTTCGACCATTTCCGACACCCTGATCTCCGACATCGGTCAGTCCGCCCATTTGCATTTGATTTCCTCTGGCCGGGTACAGGACGCGTTGCACGATTTGCGTTTTTCGCCAACGCCGCAGGTGGATACGTCTACCCTAAACGGCATCAAGAGCGCCACCGATGCTGAAACCGTAATCTCCGGACAACTGGTGAAGGCGGGCGATCAGTTTCGCATCAACGCAGTGGTGCACGATCTCAAGAACAGTCGCGACGTTCCGGTCACAACCGACGTGGCCAGCTTGAAGGAGCTGCCGGCTGCGATAAGCAAGCTGGCGGGCCAAGTCCGCGAAAAACTCGCGGCCACACCCGACATCTTGAAGGAGTTGCAGGCGAACTCCGGGCATGTCCTGACCACCTCCGTCACTGCGTTGCAGGCCTACCAGGAAGGGCTGCAACTCGCCCGCGCGGGTAACGACGCCCAGGCCGTAGTCAAGTTTGAAAAAGCCACTGGCGAGGACCCGAACTTCGCCATGGCGTACGCCAAGCTGGCCGAGAGTTATTCCAACCTGAACAACGAGGGCAAGGCTTTTGAGGCTTCGCGCCGGGCGGTCGCACTAAGCCAGAATCTCCCGCCGCAGGACCGGTATCGCATTGAGGCCAGCGACGCAAAGATTGCGAACGATAATAACAAGGCAATCGCCGCCTACGAAAATTTGACCAAGTTGAATCCCGGCGACATTGATGCCCAATTCGCCCTGGCCAAACTTTACGATGGCGCCGGCAACTTCGACGAAGCCAGGAAGCGCATGGCCATCGTATTGGCCGCTGATTCCAAGAACGCCAGCGTACTACGCTGGAGCGGCCGCATCGAGATCGAATCCGGCAAACCTCAGGCGGCCCTGGGGCCGCTCAATAGCGCCTTGAGCGTCGCGACCCTGTCCAGCAATGAGAAGGAAAAGGGTTTGATCCTTCACTACATGGGAATTGCTTACCGGGGATTGGACAGGCCGAATGACGCGCTGAGCTACTTCCAGCAGGCCCTTGAGGTGAGAAAGAAGCTGAAGGACCAAAGTGGCATCGCCGCGAGCCTGGGACAAATCGCGCGCGTCCAGGACGGCCTGGGCCAGTCCGATGCCGCTCTGACCAATTACAAAGCTGCGCTGCAAGTTGCCCGCGAAATCAACGACAAGAGCGGGCTGCTTAACAATCTGATTGACCTGGGCAGCTTCTATCATGATCACGGAAAGTACGACGACGCTCTCAAGACCGATAACGAAGCCTTGCAACTCGCCCGCGATCTTCGCGACGAACCTACCCAGGCCTTGTGTCTCAACAATATCGGGAGTGCTTACAACAACAAGGGCGAGTATCAGGCTGCTCTGACGTACTTCCAGCAGGCCTACGAGATTCGTGACCGCCTGAAACTGCCGGACGCTCCCGAGTCGCTGCGTAATTGGGCGGAAATGAATTTTCAACTCGGGGAATACGATACTGCGCGATCGCAGTTCCTGAAGGTCCTGGAAGTCAGCCGCGCCGCGGGCGACAAAACCAATGTTGCCCTTGCCTCCAGCACCATGGGCGTACTTTTCGCCGCCCAGGGAAAGTACGACGCTGCACTCAGCGCTCTCCAGGAAGCGGTGAACGGCTTCCAGCAGCTTAATGATCGCACTTGGTATTCCGCGGAAGCTCTGGCCCGTTATGGCGATGTCCTGTCAATGGTTGGCCGCACCGAAGAGGGCCAGAAGTACATCAACGATGGGCTCAAGCGGGCGGTTGACCTCAAGGATGATTCCGTGACTGCCGGCGTGCTCAACGCCCTCGGTGACAGCTACTTCTATCGTGGAGATTATCCGGCTGCCCGGCAGCAGTATGAGCGGGCTTTGAAGACGCTGGGCAAGTCGGCCTCGACCGAACAGGGCTTGCGTGCCAAGGTCGGCATGGCTCGAGTCGATGTGGAGCAGGGAAGAGCAAAGGCTGCCATCCCGGCGCTGAAAAAGATCATCCAGGATGCAAACTCCATGGGATTGAAGGCGCTATCGGTCCAGGCGTCGATCAACTACGCTGCGGCCCTGCTGGCTGCCAATCAAGCCGACGCCGCGCGCTCGGAACTGGAAGCCGCCTTGGGACAAGCCGCAAAGCTGGGCCTGGTCCTGCCACGGGCGCGGGCAGAGTACCTTCTTGGTAAGGCGCTGACCGCTGCCGGCAAACCGAAGGAAGCGGCAACCAATTACGCCGAGGCAGCGAACATCTTACAGTCCCTGAGCAAGCAAACTGGGGCGGAGCGTATTCTGGACCGGCCGGACTTGAAGAACATTTCCGCTGAGGCCAGGCAGAATCAAGGTAATGGTGGATGATTTCCCTGCGGCGTACTCTTTAATTTTTTCTGGAAGCGCCAACGGAGAATTGCGGATAACCTTTAAAACCTCTACCTCGCTACTTGCCCCGATCCGACGCACCTGTGCAATAGCAGCTCTTGTATCCTTCCACCTCGAGCGATCCTATGGCACAATACAGTCCGCGTACCTCGCCGGGCGCTACTTTCGCGGCTGCACTGGAGACGTTATATAGCTTCAACCATTGTTCCCGAGCCTTCGGATCAGTCCCGATTCGCCTATAAATGGTTCCCAGGCTGGCGGCATTAAGCTGTTTCACTTTCCACTCCTGCGAGAAGTTATACTCTCTCGCCCATTGCCCCTTAACCTTGCTGGTTGCATATTTTAGGTTATTTAGATAGTAAGTGGACTGGTCAGCAAGGCTGCCGTCGCTATTAAAGGTCACGGCTCGGAAGGCCGGATTCCGGCCGTCGATGGGCGAAATCGGTGGGTTAATGAGCACGAATTCTTGCCTGGGACCTGGTCTGCCGATTAGTCTAAAGTCATCGGTGTGAGTATGCCCTGCAAAGCTTGCTATGACCGTGTCTTGGTAATTTTCCAGTAAACTATCAAACTGCGAAGTCCAGGCTGGCTCCCACATCGGTACGACTGCTTTTGAGCACACCGCGCCCGCCGGTGAAGGGCTCTCTTTAGCGAGAGCTTCATACTCATGCATCGTCGCGGCAACATCGACTCCCGGCGGAACGTGAAACAGAAGCCAGACCTTTTCGTGGGCTTGTTTAGCCGCAGCCAGACTTGACTCTAACCATGCGAGAAGGTCGGAGTCCGCCTCGGAGGCCACGGGAGCGCAGCCCTGGCTGAAGCTGGCGGGCTGATATCGGTAGGAGAAAAATGCTGTGTTCAGCGAAATTACGCGAATCCCTGGGATCGCTGGGTGTGGCACGTTGTAGATGCCGAGTGCCTTCCATTCCTTTTTAAACCCACGACCTGCCTCGGCGCTATCGCGGACGAGTTCCGCGGTGTCGTTCAGAAACTCCCCATGGGCCTGCATGCTGTTGTCCCCACACTCTTCGTCGTTATTGCCCGGAGTCACCAGGATCGTTGTGTCTCCGAATCGCTTGCGGAATTGGAGCGCCATAAACTCCAGGGTCTTAAGCACAAAGGCGCGATAGTGTTCCCGATCGTTGTCGTGAGTGACGGCCGCATAGTTAGCAGGGAAGTCGTGCGCCAAAAGATCGCCGGGCACCATGATGAAGGCTGGATGCGGCAGGGTCGCATGCATCTGGTCCAGCGCCGAGCGCAGGAGCCACCAATTCGTATCCTCGCCGTATTGGCTGAAGTGAGCGAGCTTCGATCGCTCCAGAATTGTCTCCCACTGCGTGGGATCAGCTGCGATAAGATCGCCGACCAGGGAAGCGTCAACCATCGGATTGAAGTGAATGTCCGATACGATCAGAAATGTGTTGGGCAGGGTTGCGGCTGACTGTAGGGTGGGGCAGCAAGCGAAGAGTGCAAGAAGAACCGCCGAGAGGCACAGGGATCGGGAGCTCAGAGTCTGTGTAACGGATTGTGCCGTCTCGCCGCCTGGATCATTCATCGTTGCGATTACCCGTTGAATTGTCATCCCGAGGGAGGGCCGCTGCGCGGCCCGAGTCGAGGGACCTGCGGTCGCCACGGGGCGGCTTGACCCGTCAGAGGAAAACCGCAGATCCTTCGACTGCGCGCCCGCCCGAGCTAACGAAGCGGTCGGAAAAGGACGGCGGGCGCTCCGCTCAGGATGACAGAATTGAGGTCGTGGCCAGGATCCTTCCGCTGCGTTCTCATACATCACTTGTCGCCCCACCCTATTCAGGCGTGCGGCCCATGGCATGAATGATCTCGTCGTTCGCCTGGGTGTAGTCCAACTGGGACTGCAGCAGCAGCGTCTTCGCGTCGTACTCCTGCGCGGTTGCCATGTCCGCCTGCGAGCTGAGGGCCGTTCCCTGTAACAATTGCTGTTGCAGCACCCGGTTGGATTCGGTCCGCAGAGCCAGCAACTCTTCGGATACCTTCAGCATTTGCTGGGTCCGTTCCACCTTGTTGTAGGCGGTCTGCACTGCCACATCAACCTCATCTGTGACCCGGGCAAGGTTCTCTTGTGCCTGCGAAAGCTGGGCCTCGCGCTCGCGGAGGATCGCGCGCTTGCGTCCTGAGTCGAAGAGATCGTAGCCAAAGTGAATACCAAAACTCCCGAAATTGCGCGCCAGAAACGGAACGTTGTCCTGGTAGCTGTAGCGGGCGAAGGCCTCAGTATCCGGCACCCTGATATCGGCTTTCGCCAGGCGGACGGCGGCATTCGCCTTCTCGACTTCATCCCGCGCTGCAATGATCTCGGGGTGCGATTGGAGCGCAAGAGTCACGCACGTTTCGCGCTGGCAGGTTTCCTGCAATTCCACCGTATTAGGGTCGAGCTCCAGCGCGGTGGTGAGCGGCAACCCCATGGCGTCGTTGAGTTGCAATGTAAGGTCGGAGAGCTGTAGCTCGGTGGTCAGCAGTTCCTGTTTTGCCTCCAGCACTTGCGCCCGGCTTTCGATCAGCTCCTCTTCCAGCGTGCTGCCGTACTTCACCTGCTCGACGCGTTCCTTCTGCAGGTCTTGCGTCGCTCTTATCCTGGCTTCGGTTGCGGTCCGGTGGACTTGCGCGATCAAGACCTTGTAATAGAGCAGGTGAACCCTGAGGGCAACATCGTTCTCCGTCTGTTGCGCCCGTTCACGTGAGGCCTTCAATTCGGCTTGCGCCATGTCATTCGCGGGCTTGATCTTCAACATTGTGGTCAAGGGCTGCGTGAGCTGGGTTCCACTGGTCGTCAAGTTACGCCCACCCTGGTTAATGATCGAATTCACAGGAGGAACAGGGCTGCCTGCCACCGTGCCGAGACTACCCGCATAGATTTGTATGAGCTGCGTGTCCGTCAGATGTATGAAATTGCTGTCATTTCGTATGGTAGGGAAGTACGCGCTCTTTGCAACTTCTTTTGTGTGCTGCTTCTCCTCGACCTTGTAGGCGGCGATGCGGACGTTGTGATTGTGCTTCAGCGCCAGCTCGATGGCCTCGTGCAGGCTGATGTGGCGAGGGGGAGCGCTGTCGCCTGGCTCTCCGGCAAAGGCGAGCGCCCGGGAGAGCGACAGAGCGACCAGCATGAGCTGCATTTTGCGTTTCATGATTTCGTCTCCTTAACCGGCTGAAACGTGGCAAGGTCGCGGTAGTTCAAAGGCGACTTGCGGAGCAGGGCGACCAGAACAAGTGCGATGGCGCAGGTCCACGCGACCAACAAGAATCCATCAATGAGGCTCAACGTGTAGGCCTGAAGCCGCAGCCGGGCGGCGATGAGATCGACCGCACGGCCGCCCGCTGCGGCGAGTCCAGATGATTTGCCATAGACTCCCGCGGTCAGTGCTCGAATGTTCCAGTCCGTAATCCAGCTTCCCTGGGTCACGTGCAGCCCAAGAAGATTGGAGTGCAACTTCTCGCGCTCGGCGAGGAAGTGGCCCATATAGATGGCCCCGGCGGTCCCACCAAATAAGCGAATGGTATGAAAGAACGCAGAAAAGGTCAGGATCCACTGCGGTTTCGCCAGGCCCCCGGTGAAGACTCCCTGCAGGATGATGCATCCCACCAGCCCGATGAGCGAAAACGATTGTCCGACGCCCACCAGCAACTCGGTGCGATAGTAGTTTTCAGCCGCCCACGCACTGGTGTATTGAGCGCCTAAGATTGCCGCAATCGCGGTGCATGTCAGCCCGGCAGCGAAGAGCAGCCGGGGATCCAGCCCGCGAAGCATCAGAAGCCCGGCTGTAAGCGCGACGGGGAGCAGCGGAATAGCGCTCCAGATTATGGCCGGCCCAATCTGATCAGCCTCGAAACCATGGATGGCCAGCGATTGCGGAATCAGGATGATGGTCAAGGTCAGAGTGAAGCGGAACCAGAAGAGCAGGCTTCCGAGCAGGACAGTGTTCCGTCTCCAGAGATACGGCAAGGCCACCAGGGGATTGGGGCCGCGTAGCCGTCGGATGAGCGCGCATAGGGTGAAGAACGCGCCCGACCAGAACAACGCGTTGTATACCCCGGAGCGCCACCAATCGAGCCGCTCACCTTGCTCAAAAGCGGCCAGCATCAGGGCCAATCCAGCACTCAGATACAAGAATCCGGCGAAGCTGGGCGGGGCTTCGTCCTTCTTCCGCGGTGCGGCTTTGGGGATGCCCAAATAGATGCAGATCATCATCACCGGCGCAATGACGGCTGAGTTCCAGAACATCCAATGCCAGGAAAGATGCTCGCGGTACCAGCCATAGAGCGACGGCGCGATATTGACCGCCCCATCGATAAACGTTGCATAGAACGCCATCGTCAAAGGCAGGTATCGCAGGGGACTAATGCGAAGTGCAAAAGTCAGGGTGAGGGGATAAAAGGTGCCTGACGTCAAACCGGCAACGATTAGTGCCGCGATCAGCAGACTATAGCTGTGTATGAGCGGCAGGAAGGCGCAGGTTATGGTGAAGACTCCAGCCGCGAAGAGAAGGACGCGGCGTGGCCCCAGCAAACCTCCGACGTAGACAATGAACGGCCCGATAAACATGAGCGACGCATTGTAGGCGCTGTCGAGCCACGCACCCTGGTCGTAACTGATACCGACATGACCCTTCAGATCCGCCATCCCCAGCGAAAGCATGCGGCCGGTAAGCGTGACCAGCCCGGCGCCGATGAGGACGCCAGCTATTCCCAACAGAGGCTGGGTGGAAATGTCAGTGGGAATCGCTATAGCCGTGGCACGCGCGATCTGCGCCGGGGTTGGAGGAGGCGCTGGGGGACGGGATATGACAGTAGCCGCAGCCATGTTATTTTCTCGTCCGAACAGTAGCGATTACCGAAAGGCCCGGGCGCAGCTTGGTGGCGAGTTCGGTATCGTCGAGCGCAATCTTGACCGGGATTCTCTGTACTACCTTGGTGAAATTGCCGGTGGCGTTGTCGGGCGGCAACAACGCAAACTGCGATCCGCTGGCGGGAGCAATCTCAATGACTTTGCCTTTGATGACTTGTCCGGGGTATTCATCGAAACGGAGCTCGGCTGTATCGCCAACCTTGACGTTGGTGAGCTGTGTCTCGCGATAGTTTGCCTGAACCCACTTCGTCTTATCGATAAAGGCAATCACCTGCGTTCCAGGAGAGACCAACTGTCCGGGACGGACCTGCCGCTCGCCTACACTGCCGTCTCCCGGGGCGTAGATCTTGGTATAGCCAAGGTTCACCTGCGCTACAACCAGGTTCGCCTCTCTCGCGCGCAGGTCAGCATAGAGTTGTACTTCCTGAGACTCTAATACTGCCTTGGTACGCTTCTCCGCTTCTACAGCCAGCTCATTACTGCGCAGCATTGTCCCAGCTTGGGCAAGGTCAGCTTCACGGCTGGCCAACTGAGCAGCAAGACGTTCTTCGTCAGCAACAGCTACTTCAACCTTCTGCTGTGTCGTGGAGTGGGTCTGGAACAGCCCTTCCTGGCGCTTGCGTTCGGAGCGCGCGCGCACCAGGTCGGCTTGTACAGCTTCTTTACCGGCTTGGGCTGCTGCTATCTGCGCCTTTGCCTGGTCAATTCCGGCCAATGCCCTGTCAATGCGAGCGTCCTGCAGTTGGCGCTGGCGAACATTGTTCTCAATAGCAGCCTTGCCAGCTTCCACTGCAGCACTGGCTTGAGCAACCTGTGCCTGAAAGTCGCTATCCTCAAGCTCGACCAAGAGATCTCCTTTGTGTACCTGCTGGTAATCGGAGACAGGTACATTTCGGACAATGCCGGCAACCTTGGTACTGAGTGGAGTAAGGTCGCCACGAACATAGGCATCATCAGTGACCTGATCGACCTTACCTCCCTCCCAGGCATTCCAGTTTCGAGTAACGGTAACAACGACCGCGATAGCGAGGAGCACTATCAGAATGGGAGTTACGTACTTTTGCCACTTAGGGCTACCCTTTGCTGCATCGTGCCCTGCGTCTTGAGGCGTTTCCCCGGGCGGCGCAGGTTTAGGCGCTGGGACCGGACTAGGTGTGGATATTGGAGAGGCTGACATATCAGGCTCCTGTATCTTCTGGGACGTCATTGTTGGTGCTTACGGATTGTCGAACTCCGCATTTGGATTCATGATCTTAGCGTGAAGCTCAGCGATGTCACAGCGCCGCAGCAGCTGTCACTAAGATCGCCAGTAACAGCGCAGAAGTATTCCCCTTCCCACATGACCACCGGCGAGGAACAAGCGCAGCGCGGTTCAATCCTTGTCTCACACCCCGGTGTTAGTAACGGGAGAACGTCAACACCTGGTGCCACCCGCTGGCATCTCTGCCATTCCGCTGACAGCCGGGCACGCTTCGCTATCTTCTGCACGCCGAATCCTCGCATGGGCTCCCGCTTTGCCGAGCAGAGTTGCAAGCTGGATTCCTAATGTGCCAAGGCCGGATGGAAATCGCAACTGGTTCAGCACAAAGGTTTTTTAGCCGATTGGCGTAGAGGAAGTGACTGGCCGTTCGGACGAAACGGTAGGCTGGTGCCAATCGGTTGGCACTCCGGGTAAACGTTAGACGCGAGCCGGAAATCTTCCCGAATCGGGAAATCGACGCTAGGGCCCTTAGCAGGCAATTCTAGCGATTTTAGCTTTCCGGACACGCCGAACTACTTCCGGAGGTCCGATCGTCGATCCTGGGCCATCCTAGCGCTTTCTATGAGCACTTTAGTTTGACATTGGATAGCAAAATCGTGGTTTAGAAAAATAGGACCTAGGTTTTTGTTGCTCGAAATTGATCTCAGCGGTGGTTTTGTGCCAACTATTTAGCCCAAGGGCCAATTTGTTAAAAAATCCCACTTGGCGGTATACTTGCAGGCTCCGAGTGCAAAGCGTGTTATTTGCCGCCTATATTTCGCGGTAATGGATCACGTTTTATCCCACTCGGATTGGGATCGCGTTTTCCCCGCACCGAGTGCCATTTTGGAGATACGTTTGGCAAGATTATTCACTTGACCATGCTTACCTTCCGAAATGCAATAGTCCTCGGTCGTAGGCCCAAATCAACATAAGGCCGACGATTATCGCCACCCAGACCCACTTTGGCCGTGCGCTCCGAGATTTCCACATAGCCTAAGATTAGAACCCTATCCTGTATTTGTGTCAGGTGAATAATCCTGTGCTTTCTGGCGCCTACGACGGGCTTGGCTCGGCCTCGAAGGCCGTAGCTGACCTCATCGATAGCACGGGGCAGGCTACCTGGGTGACGATTGCGTAGGCTGTTCGCCACATGGGTGGGCTGTCTTCGGACCACGCGCGACGCCCCATCACAATCAAATCCATCTGGTGCTCTTCGGCAAATGCGACGACAACTTCGGCCGGCCGACCGGCTTTCACGATGAACGGTGTGACCGCCTGTCCCTCGGGACGCACTCGGAGAAGTTCCCGAATGCGGGCCTTCGCGGCCTCGTCCGACTGCGCGTCCTCACTCCCCGACCTGGAACGGCGAACATACAGTAGCGTCACGTCGCCTCCGGTGGCGTTTGCCAGCGAGGTCCCATAAGGCAGGGCCTCCAGCGATTCCGAAGAGAGGTCGGTGGGAACGAGAAAATGCTTGGCTTCTGCGCCGCAGGATTTCGACTGCAATACCTTCGGTCCGACGGTTATCACCGGACAGAGCGCTTCCCGGAAAGCACGCTCCGCGACCGAGCCCAGCGCCAGCTTGCTGAACCCGGTGCGACCGTGAGTGCCTAGGACGAGCGCGGCAGAGCGTTTGTCTTCAATGGTCCCCGCAATGGTATCCCAGACCTGTCCCACGCTCACTTGAATGTCAAGCTTCAGCCCTTCCAGGCTACCGTCGCTTCGAAGGCCGGCCTCGATCTGTTCGGCATCACGTTGTGCACATTCGATGTCGGCCGGTATGCCATCCGGTCCCGCTGCACCGTAGATGGATGTGTCAACAACGTGAAGCAGGGACACGTTCGACTGGTAGCGGCGCGCGATGCCCAAGGCGTGGCGCAACGCGACGATGGAAATCGGCGAGAAATCGGCCGCAACGAGGATGTGTTTCAACGATAGCATTTGGTTGAACTTACAATCGCCGCTGCCCTCGCTGCGGCGCTTTTTCAGTGCCCGGTGGAATCCCTTCGGCGGCCTGTCTCGAACAGGAACCAGGTGCGCCGCTCGGTCTCGTCAATCCAAACTTCGATGAGGCTGGCAGTTGCAATGTCATCGTGTTCTTCGCAGACGCCGTGGGCCTCGCGGAGGCGCGCGGCGAGTGTCTGGTTGTCTTCGCGCAACTCAGCTAGCATGTCCTCCGGCTCGACGTATGGGGCGTCATTGTCCGCGATGCGCTGCAAGCGGGCGATATGGCCGATGGACCTCATGGTGGTCCCACCCAGCTTGCGGATGCGCTCCGCGATGGGATCGGTCATGGCAAAGAGTTGGTCGCCCTGTTCATCAAATAGCAAGTGGTAATCGCGGAAGTGCGGGCCGCTGAGGTGCCAGTGGAAGTTCTTGGTTTTCAGGTAAAGCGCGAACACGTCCGCCAGGATAGCGTTCATGGCTCCCGAGATATCCCGAGTCGCTTCAGCTTTAAGGTCAGTTGGGGTGATCAGTGGAATTTCCTGCCTGCGTTCCTTTTCTTGCGTCACTTGAGTCGATTTATTCATGACATCTCCTTAGTCGAAAGTTCGGATAGGTTGACCATCGCGCCTGTTGTCGGGACATAGAGCCACAAAGGGCGCCATTCGCTTAGTCAAATTACGTTCCTGTAACCAACTTCTTGGAGTTTGAGGAAGTGGAATCTGAGGAAGAGCTTTCCGCAACCGCCTTCTTCGCGGAGTGAACAGGTGCAATACCCGCAACTTCTTCCATGCGCCGCAGGACAGCCGAGAAGTCCTCTTCACCACTGCGCGCCAGCTCATCGGAATTGACGCGAAACGCCGCTTCTGTGGCGGGCATAACGAGCTTTTCCTGTGCTGCTTCCTCCAGAATCAGCTGAAAATCTTTGTGCATCAGGCGCAGGGGAAACTGCGGGCTGTAATCGTTGGTCGCCACGCTCGCCAGCTTTCCCACATGGGCCGGAGCGACTACCGCGGTCTTGGCTAAGACTTCGAGCAACCGCTCGCGATCGAGACCAGCTTGCTCCCCCAGGACCACAGCCTCGGCGATGGCCTGCATGCCGACACCCAGCAGAGTATTTACGACCAACTTCATGGTTGTTCCAGAGCCGGAACCGCCCAGAAGAAAGGATTGTTTTGAGATCGTCTGAAATATTGGCTTAGCAGCACGGAAGAGTTCCCGGTTGCCGCCCGCCAGCAGGGTCAGGGTGCCTGCCTCAACGGCAGGGGTGCTGCCGGAGATGGCGACGTCCATCACTTCGATGCCGACTCTGGCTCCGAGCTTGTGCAGCTCGCGCGAGCTTTCTGGAGAGATCGTGCTCATCTCGAACACGACGATGCCCGGCCGCTCCGCCGCAAAAATTCCCTCAGGGCCCGTATAAACGCTCTGAACGGCTTGATCGTTGGTCAGGCAGGAGAGAATCACATCGACACTCCGTGCCAGTTCAAGGACGCTCTTCGCAATGACGCCGCCCTTCGCAACCAGGGCTTGCGCCTTAGCAGGGTCCAGGTCGTAAACGGTGACGTGGTATCCATGATCGAGCAGGCGATATGCGATTCGGCTGCCCATGTTGCCAAGGCCAATGAAGCCGAGTTTCGCTTGGTCCGCAGTAAGACGTTTCATCGTGTCTCCTTTTTTTTCGACGTACTGGAAGCGTCGGCAGGTTGATACCGATGGAGGTGACGTGTGTATGGACTCTTCGAATCCCAGGGACGATACAAAATTTCGTTCCATCAGAGTGTTGTGTCGTCTCGACGGAACTCGAATTCTGGTCAAAGGTCCCTACTGAAGATGTTCGGCACGCCCGCGACTCTCGCAAGGCACGTAGACTCGCTCGCAGGTAAGTTCGCCATCACTGCAATGCCATACCCTGGTCGCATACCAACGACGCGCCTGATCTCCGGCCGTCTGCACAGCAGGTTCGTTATTCATAGTCTCGAATGCGCTTTGCATTAGATTAAGTTCTTGTAACCAGACTTCTTGAACCCGGAAGAAGAGGAACCGGAAGCAAGGGTTTCCTGCGCAACCGTGGCGGCCTTCTTTGCAAAGTCATCGGTAGCTCTAAGGTTGTCGCCGATGAGCCGCACTTTTCCGGTGATGTCGCGCTCCAGCAGCACCTTTCCTTCTTTGTCCGTGAACTGACAATGAATGGTGATGGAGGTAGATCCGCCAACGGTGGTGACGTCACGCTTCAGTTCGCTGCCTTGCTTGAAACCTATGACCGTGGTGTGAAGAACAACCAGGCCGGGAGCGTCGGCGGCGTTCCGGTCACCGTCACGATAGACCTGGGAGAAGCCGCCGTTCTTCTGTAGCTCCTGGACCAGGTTCTCATAGAGCGCTACCTGAAATTCGGCAGGCAGAGTTATGTCTCCAGCCTGGATCATCTCCACTTCGATCGCCGCTTTCGGAGAGCTAGCGAGCGGCTGTGGCTGCTCGCACAGCAGTGGGGTCGCAGTCAATCGAGCTATAAAGATGCAAAGAATTGTGGCACGCCTGATAGTTTTCAATTTGTCTGCTCCATTGCCTCAGATTGCAGAGGCGAGTCCGAGGTTTGTATGGCTTGCGAAGGTATGCTGGTATGCGCGCCCTGAGCGAGCAGGGCCTCTTTGATTGATGCGGCCGCGCCCACCGGCATGGTGAAGATGGCGCCGTGCAGGCCGCCATCTGCGTCCCGATACTGGATGGTAATGATGTCAACCTTGCTGCGGAGAAGGCTCAGTGCCGTCCCGCCCCCGAACGGCGCGAGCCGCGAGATCTCACCCACAGTTCCTCCAATGGCACGCTGACT
>JBKQKT010000710.1:0-4234 GCA_052147365.1 Candidatus Korobacteraceae bacterium
GAGATTTATGCCTACCTCTTGCCGGACGCCAGATCAGCGATTAGACGAGCTACTTGTTGTCCTTGAGACAGGGGCTGGGAAGATGGCAGCTGCGTCAGATCGTCTGAGTCACGCACCTGATCCATTGCCCTCTCGTACTCCTGCTGAAAATCGGGATAAAGTTGGCGAAGAACCACCTGTGTAGCCTCAAGGCGAAACGAGAGCTGATCAATCGCATTGGCAAGCGTGTCGAGATGTACTCCGAGTTTAGCGACGAGGTCGTTTTCCATTTGTTCTTTATACCTTAATAACCCAATCTGAGCGCAAAGCCCGCAGCCAGGAAGCTGCGGTTCAACTCGCCTCAGCCAAAGGGGCCGCCATTGATCAATTTCGGTTGAGCGGGGCGTCGGATTCTCGGCCTCGCCGCGCGAAATCACACGCGCCGTGCGGACAAACACGCTCGCCGGACGTCGCGCCACTCAGAGCCGGAACTTCTGTTGAAGCTAAGTTACTGAATATAAGTGGATTGCCTGGAGCTCCCAAACCAGACTGTTTGGCGAGGCATGTGCACCTTCTCCATGTTGCAGGGCTCGGTTGTGCGCAAACATCAAGGAGTGCTCCGATGGAAGAGGCACCGAAGCAAAATCAAACTGACAGGACAGCCAGCACTTGGACGGCGACCCAGACCTACGTCATGGCCACTGTCTGCCTGCTGATCGGCGCGCTGGTGGGATATCTGATACGCGGATCGGCTGATCCGGCAGGCCAGCCTGCACCGGCCGCTGGAATGCAGCAGTCGGCGAGCACCCCTCCACCCGGTATGGGACAGCAACGTATGCCAACTCTGGACGACCTGAAGCGCATGGCCGACAAGCAGGCAGAGCCTCTCGCGGCGAAGCTCAAGACCGATCCCAAGAATGTCGAGTTGCTTTACAAGACTGGGCTCACCTACAAAGCCGCCCATCAGTTCAAAGAAGCTATGGCCTATTTCCAGAAAGCCCTTGAGGTCGAGCCCGGGAACGTTCCCATCCGCACCGAAATGGCGTCATGCATGTACTACACCGGCGACGTTGATGGCGCGCTGGCGGAACTGAACAAGGCGCTGAGTTACGATCCGAAGCATGCGGGAACGCTGATGAACATTGGCATCATCAAGTGGAAAGGCAAGAACGACGTCCCGGGCGCAATCGCAGCGTGGCAAACCCTGCTCAAGCTGAATCCGGACTTCCCACAGAAGGCAACGATCGAGCACCTGATCACCCAGGCCCAGCAGCAAAGCACGGCGAGCGCCACGATACCCGGCAAGGGGTAAGTCCCAATCGAAACGCCGCTTAATTGTGCTGCACAAACGCAGCGTTCTTCTGGTTGGTCAGCGAGTTGTAGAGCGTCTCGATAAAAACATCCTGGCTGAGGAATTTGCTGGCGTACTTCTTGTCCCAGGCGGCGAGGACTTTGTCTGTCTTCATCTGCTCGAGCGTGCTTCCCTTCTTCAGCGCGGCTTCAACGGCGGCAGTGGTTCCCTTCAGCATGGCTAGGTACTCGCGGACCTCGTCGAGATTTGAGAGCTCGCCATGGCCGGGGATGACCTTCACGTCAGGTGGCAGTACTGCAGTCACCTTCTCACAGGCTGCGATCATGCCCTGCACGCTGCCGCCCGCGGTGACGTCAATGAAGGGAAATCCGTAGCGGACATAGTCGTCGCCCATGTGCACTACATTGGCCTTGGGGAAGAAGATGATGGCGTCACCGTCGGTGTGTCCTGCGGGAAAGTGCAACGCCCGGATGTCCTCTCCGTTGAGGTGCACAGTAACGTCATGGTCGAAGGTAATGATGGGCAGCGCGCCCTTCTCAGCCGGCTTAGCGTCCATGGTTATGGAACCGCCATTGCCCGCTTTTCCGCCAGCTTCCAGGCGCTTGCGAACGTTGTCCTGAGCGATGACCGTAGCGCCTTTGGTGGCGAACGGCAGGTTCCCGCCGGTGTGATCGCCGTGGTAATGGGTGTTGATGACAAAGCGTACGGGCTTGTCGGTGACGCCGATACCCTTCAGAGCGGCAGCAATCTTGTCAGCCAGCGGAGCGTACTGGTCATCCACGATGACGATGCCGTCATCGCCGACGGACGCCGCGATGTTGCCGCCAGAGCCTTCCAGCATGTAGATGTTGCCGGAAACTTTTGTGACCTTGATTTGTACTTTGTTGAAGTCCTGGTCCTGAGCCGAGATCAGAAGAGCAGCGCACACGAGGAGAAAGAGTTCCAGCAGCAAAACCCGCCTTGTCATATCAGCCTCATTAGTTCGTGTCTCGGAATATGCGCGCCAGTATAGCAAAGCAACCAGACCGGGCTTATCTGTTACATTGAACGGCGATGAACCTCTTCGAGTTCAGCACGCTGGTCGCGCTCGGCTCGCTGCTGGCAGGATTCCTGGGGGCTTTGACCGGCTTGGGCGGGGGAGTCGTCATTGTCCCCATGCTGACTTTGCTGTTCCACGTGGATATTCGCTACGCCATCGGCGCGTCGCTGGTTTCGGTGATTGCGACCTCCTCGGGCGCAGCCGCGGCCTATGTGCGCGAGGGTTACTCCAACATTCGCATCGGCATGTTTCTGGAGACAGCAACCACCGTGGGCGCAATCGTAGGCGCGGCGATTGCCTTGCGCGTGTCCGGCAGTGCCATCGCAGTCGTGTTCGGACTCGTATTGCTGTACTCCGCATTTCTATCGAGCCGTCCCCGCGGCGAGCACGGCGAGCATCTGCCTCCGGATAATTTGGCGACCAGGTTGCGGCTCAACGGCTCATATCCCACAGTGCCAGGGATCCAGTCCTACAATGTCAGAGGCGTGCCTGCCGGCTACAGCCTGATGTTCGGAGCGGGGGTCCTCTCCGGTCTCCTGGGAATTGGCTCAGGCGCGGTGAAGGTGGTGGCCATGGATCAGGCAATGAAAATCCCATTCAAAGTCTCCACCACCACCAGCAACTTCATGATTGGCGTGACCGCGGCGGCCAGCGCCGGGCTCTACCTCCATCGCGGCTACATTGCTCCGGGCGTGGCCATGCCGGTGATGTTGGGTGTCGTGGCGGGCTCGCTTATCGGCGCGCGAGTGCTGGTAAAAGCCAGGGTGAAAGTGCTGCGATACGTGTTCGCGGCAGTGATCCTGGTGCTGGGCTTCGAGATGATCTTTAATGGAGTGACCGGCCGTCTATGACGAAACGTGAATGGGACGACCTGGAGATTGAAATCATCATCGGCACGCTGCTGCGCACCGGTGTGATTCTGGCGGCGGCTGTCGTCCTTTTGGGGGCGGTCGTTTACCTTGCGCGTTATGGGCTTGATAGCGTGAACTATAGTACGTTTCATGGCGATCCGGAGTTTTTGCGAACTTTGACCGGGATTGTTCGCGGGGCGTTTCACGTCGACGGGCGCGCGATCATCCAGTTTGGCCTGCTGTTTCTAATCGCGACGCCGGTGGCGCGGGTAGCATTTTCGGCGGTGGCGTTCGCCATCGAGCGTGACTATATGTACGTCTGGATTACGTTGTTCGTGCTGATGGTCCTGTTGTATAGCCTTTTCGGATCGTACTGAATGTGTGGTGGTGGTGACAAAACCCACGCGGTTCCTGATAATGAGATGACTCCGCCGACGTGAGGCTTGATGGTTCCCGGTCTTTTGTACTACGCGTTTTTCTTGATCGCCGCAATTCCTTTCATTTATTACCTAATCGCCATTTACAGCACAGGGCATTTTTTTCGAGTTTCCGCTAAACAGCATTCGCCCGACTCCGCCATTACGCCACCTGTAAGCATCCTGAAGCCTGTGCGCGGACTCGATCCTGACGCCTATGAGAACTTCGCCAGCTTCTGCCGCCAGGACTACCCGGAATATGAGATCGTCTTTTGCGTTGGCGACCGCTCTGATCCTGTGCTTAGCGTGATCGAGCAGGTCGTGCATGATTTTCCGGAATGCAAGATTCGAGTGCTCTTCGGCTCGGGCCGGGTTGCCACTAACGACAAGGTTGCCAAGCTGGCGCGGCTCTCCAATGAGGCGCGGTACGAGTATTTGGTGATCAATGACAGCGACGTACGCGCCGAACCTGGCTATCTGCGGACTGTGGTTGCTCCACTCGCCGATCCCAATGTTGGCGCAGTGACCTGCTTTTACGCGCCGACGGATGAGAAAACCCTGGTCCAACATCTTCAGTCAGTGGGCATGCTGTCCGACTTTTATGCGGGAATTCTGGTCGCGTGGCAGTTGGACGGGG
>JBKQKT010000711.1:0-9674 GCA_052147365.1 Candidatus Korobacteraceae bacterium
GCGCTCGGCGGCAAGACGCGCTTGCGCCCGCCTCTCTTGAAGCTGTCGCGCAGGGCATCTTCCGCCGTGTACTGGATGACGCGCGGATAGTCCGGGCCGAGGAACTGCTCGAGGCGTGTGGTGTCCATGGTGTAGGAGCCGACGAGGTAGGGCAATGCGTCCGGCGGAATGGAAGAAATCCCGAACCTCCACAAGAAGCGCAGGACGGTGTGGAAAGCGGCACGGGTGGGAACGCGCTTGATGGTGGCTTGTGCAATCTCCGCACAGCGCTGCACGGTAAGTGCCTCGCCCCGTCCGGCCACATTCATGATGGTGACGGGCGGGTCGGTTCCAGGGCGGTCGAGCAGAACGACAAGCAGGCGGGCCATGTCGTCGACGTGGAGAAACTGCAAGCGCTTCTCCAGATACTTAGCTCCGCGCGGAAGCATGAGGGGCAGTCGCCGGCCTTCGGCGCGCATGCGGGCGGCGCGCTTGCTGGGCCCTAACGGCGTGCCGCGCAGCGCTCCGACTATGTAGTTCTGCATGCTGGCGCCGGTGAAGATGTGCGGCCGCAGAATGTAGGTTCGACAGGCACCGAGGCTCTCGGCACGGTAGCGGACCGTCTCATCGCTCTCGCGCTTGTGGATTGCATAAGGCAGCGTGTGCGCAAGCAGAGGAGCTTCCTCTTTCACCGGCCCGGATGTCTCCGGCCCGTAAGCTGACACGCTGCTGGAGAAGATGAACTGCTCAATGTGGCCGCCGGTGCGATTGACGACACTCACCGCTTCCATGACGCGGGCCGTTCCGGCCACATTGATTTGCCACATGCGCTCTATGTCGAGAACGCCACTGCGCAAGGGATCGAGGACAAAGGCGAGATGGACCACGGAGGTTGCGCCAGTCTCACGCAGCAACTCAATCAGGCGCCAGCAGCAGGCTTCGCGGCCCAAGTCGATCTCCTCGAACTGGGCCAGCGGATGCGGGCTTTCGGGCGGGCGCATGTCAACACCCACCACGCGAAAGTCCGAAAGCAACGGAAGCAGCCTGGTTCCCAGGTTCCCTGCAACACCCGTGACCAGGATCGTGCGTTCCGTTGCCATGACTACTGTGGAGGAGCGGGCGGTTGTTGTGGCGGCGCACCCTGCGGTCCTCCCGGCGTTGGCCGAGGAGGAGCGCCCGGTCCCGGCGGCATCGGCCGGCGAGGATTAATGACCCGCGGCGTCGCCTGAACTTGTGGTTTTTCTGGCCCGAAATAGGTGTCGTTCAGAACCGGCGTCACCGATGTCTGTATCTGCTGGATCCGGTCAGCCACCAGTTGCCGCTGCAATGTCGTCGTGATGGAGGCTTTGGCTTCGCTGAGCGGCACAGTGCGCACGGAAACCACTTTGTAGATGTAGAACGAAGCGGGGTCGGCGAACACCACCGAAATCTCACCCGACTTCAAATCGAAGACCGACTCATGCGCCTCCGGTAAGGTGCCGGGACGCCGCGGTCCGATGTTGACATTGGCTGGAGGAGTCGCTACACCGGCGTGTTCGGTAGCATCCTTTTCCAGCTTCTCGGGGTCCTCGCCGGCGACCCAGCGCTTCTGGATCTGGTCGGCATAAGTTTTCTCGTCGGCCTCAGACGGCTTAGGCTTCTCCGCAGTGCCCTGACTACGCGGCAGGATAATCCGCTGCAACGTAACTTCAACGTACTTCTTGCTGTTTTGCTTGTAGTAGTCCTCAATCTGCTGGTCGGTAGGACGCGAGTACTCTTCGGTGATACGTGCATTGAGCGCTTCGGTCAGGATCTGGTTCTTGGCGAACTGCATGATCTGCAGCACCCGGGGATCGTTTTCCATTCCCATGGCGCGCGCCGCGTCGGAAAAGGTCAGCAGCTTGGCATATTGCGTCGCAAAGTTGCGCATCATGTCAACGGGCATCGGCGGACGTTCCGGCGGGGTGAGCGCTTTAACCAGCTTTTCAAACTCTTCGCGAGTCATGGTACTCACGCATCCCGGCGGAGGCGTAGTGGCGCCAGCCGCGGGCTGGCAAGCGCCCTTCAGAGTAATCACCGGCTCACTCATCGGAACAACGCTGGTGCTGGGCAGCGTGGCAGGCGGAGGCGGCGGTGGCTGCTGCATTGGCGTAGCGGCTGGAGCGGTGCCGGAAGCAGCCGGTGGTTGCGGTTTTGCCGCTGGTTCCTGAGCATAGCTGACACAGGTCAGGACACACGTAATGGCAAGCGCCATCAAGATAGAACGTGACATGAAGTGGTATTCCTCCGGAATAGTGCCGCCTGAGGCGGAGCAGGAAATGTACTAAAAATCGTAACACAGAAGGCGGCCACAAGCTGAGTTGAGTGCCTTACTTCCGGTTGGCGGATTCTCGCTTTAACGTGAATAATCAAGGACATGGTCGAGTCAACCAGCGCCGCCGGGATGGCAACCGAGAAGAAGGCGGTCGCGCTGAACTCCATCTACGCCGCCGTCGGAATCACGCTGCTCAAGGTGGTCGTCGGCATTACAACCGGCAGTCTGGGCATTCTATCCGAGGCCGCACATTCCGGGCTGGACCTTGTCGCCGCGGCGATTACGTATTTCTCCGTTCGCGTCTCCGATAAACCTGCCGACGCCGATCACCAATATGGCCACGCCAAGTTCGAGAACTTCTCTGCCTTCATCGAAACCGGCCTGCTACTGCTGACCTGCATCTGGATCGTGTACGAGGCCTGCAGACGGCTGTTCTTCCACGCGGTGGAGATCGAACCGTCAGTATGGGCGTTCGCAGTGATGGCAGCCTCGATCATCGTGGACTACTGGCGCTCGCGGCGACTGCACAAGATCGCCCAAAAGTACGACAGCCAGGCGCTATACGCTGACGCGCTGCACTTCAGCACTGACATCTGGTCGAGCACGGTTGTCATTCTCGGACTGGCATTGGTTTGGGCCGGCCGTGAATATTCCCAGCCGCTGCTGAAGAAAGCTGACCCGATCGCCGCTTTGGTCGTCGCGTGCATCGTGGTTTACGTCAGTTGGCGGTTGGCGCGGCAGACGATTGACGCCTTGCTGGATGCCGCTCCAGCGGGCGTGCGCAATCGCATCGTCCAGGAGGTTCACCGCGTGGACGGCGTGCTGGAAGTGGCTCGCGTGCGCATCCGCAAAGCAGGCAGCCGCTATTTCGCCGACGTCTCCGTTGCCATGTCGCGCAACGTGACCTTCCAAAAATCCGAACAAGTCTCCAACGAAGTTGCAGCGCGCATTCGCGCCGTGCTGCCGGATGCCGACGTCGTGGTCAACACCGTGTCGCGCGCCAGCCGCCAGGAAAGCCTTTTCGACCGCATACGCGCTGTCGCCACACGCAATAACCTCAACGTGCATGACATCAGCGTGCAGGACCTCGCAGGCAGGCTGCACGTCGAACAGCACGTCGAACTGGACGAGCGGCTCAGCCTGAAGGAAGCCCACGACCGTGTTACCCGCCTCGAAGCCGAGATGAAACACGACATCGGGGAGATTGCCAGCATTCTGACCCACATTGAGAGCGAACCGGCGACCATTGAAACCAGCGACGGCCTGGTGCGTTCTCCCGGATTCGAGCAACGGCTGCAATCGGTCACCACAGGATTTCCTGAAGTTGTGGACGTGCATGACCTGATGTTCAAGCGCGTCGGCGGTCGGCTTTACCTCTCACTGCATTGCACCATGCTCGACCATCTGCCGCTCGCGCGCGTACACAACATTCAAACGGCGCTCGAAGGCCGCTTCCGCCAGGAAGTTCCCGAGCTGTTTCGCGTGCTCATTCATCCCGAGCCGCAAACCGACAATCGGCGATAAAGCGGTATTTTCGACCCCCGTTTTCTCCGAATTGAGGAGATCCTACTTTTTTTCGCCGCTTTCATGTGCTAAACAAGCTTCTAAGTGCATCCTACGATTATTATGTACCTATCTTATCCCCCTCCCCCTTCTGCGTCGCGGATCACGAACTTGTGCAGATTGGTTCCTACAAGTTGATTATTCGCAAGTACTTATCCCACAAATGGTGAGCCGCGCATGGTGATAAGCATGATAATCAAGATAAGCAAGCTAACATGCTTATCAGACCTGGGGCTGACCACTGATGGCCGACCGCTAATATTCAAAGAGCTATCCCCGGCCTGCGCACTGGGCGCGGCACCTGAGAGGCACACAAATCCCTTCTCCTCTCAAGGCCATTGTTTACGAGAGCTTGCTCCGTGACAAGGATGCTCGTCACGGGGCCGATGTGACAACTGGGGGATGGAGCCGGTTTCGCTGGGCTAAATCCCACCGCTTCCACCCCAAAAAAGGGACAACCCGACTTTCGCCGGACTGAAGCCCGGCGCTTCCATCCGAAAGTGCGTCCGGCCGTGCGAAGATAGAGTCCGGACGACACACGCCAGCTCATGCAGACGTTAACCTTTCGCAGGGTATTCAAAGCATTTCATTATCGTGATTTTCGTTTGATGTGGTTCGGCGCCTGCACCTCCAGCATTGGCACCTGGATGCAGATTGTGGCGCAGGGCTGGCTGATCTATCGCCTGAGCCATTCCGCTTTCCTGCTTGCTCTGGACCAGTTTCTTGGCGGCATTCCCATCTTCCTGTTTTCGCTGATCGGCGGTGTGGTGGCCGACCGGATTGAGCGACATAGGATCCTGCTCGTCTCTCAGTACGTACAGATGGGGAGCGCAACCGTGCTCACGGTTTTAGTGGCGAACGGGTTAACCCACGTTTGGCCCATCCTTTGTCTATCCGTCGTTTCGGGCTTCGCCCAGGCATTTGGCGGGCCGGCCTACTCAGCGCTGATTCCAACGTTGGTCGAGCGAGAGGACATGCCGAACGCCATTGCGTTGAACTCGATCCAGTTCAACCTGGCGGTGACGATTGGGCCTGCGCTCGCAGGGATGGCTCTGGCGAGGTTGGGCGAGAAATGGTGCTTCGGGTTGAACGCGCTTTCTTTCCTCGCGCCCATCGTTTCGCTCTTGCTGATCACAACCCGCTTCCTGCCGGAGAAGACCGCCGAGTCGATGTTCACCAGCCTGAAAGAAGGGATCAAGTTCGTGCGACGGCAGAACTCGATGGAGGCGCTCATCGTACTGGCGTTCTGCATGACCGCTTTGAGCATGCCCATGCGAACGTATCTTCCGGTGTTCGTGAAAGACATCTTTCATCGCGGTCCGGAGACTTACGGCAATCTGCTTTCGCTTATGGGACTGGGTTCCATCTGCGGTTCCCTGGCGGTTGCCGGCATGGGCAACATCCGCCACAAAGGGCGATTCGCTGTCACCATGCTCATCTCTCTGGGCGCCGGGATCGCCGTGTTTTCCCTCTCGAGATTGTTGCCGTTGAGTTACACCACGCTGGTGGTCGTTGGCGCTTCCATGATGGCCGTTTTCGCCACCGTGACTTCGCTGGTGCAGTTGATTACCACCAACGAAATGCGCGGACGTGTGATGAGCGTATACAACTGTGCGTTCCGCGGCGGTATGCCAATGGGCAATCTGCTGTCGGGCTGGCTCGTCCCGCTATTTACAGCACCGGTGGTGCTTAGCGTAAACGGAGCACTGCTGATTCTGATGGCGCTGTATTTTCTGTTGGTGCAACGGCGCGTGGCGGCGCTGTGATGGCTCGCGCCGCGGAAATTGCCCTCGCTGAAAACGTTATACTTCTGCAACGCGAGGCAGGGGCAGGCATCGAACATTCATGGTTTCGCGAGCGCAACCTTTGAGCGAGCAGGACCTGCGCGACCTGGGTTTCGGCACGGTCGTCTCCCGCGATAGCCAGCAGCGCCTGCTGAACCGCGACGGTAGCTTCAATGTGGAGCGCCGCGGCCTGGGTTTCTGGTCGTCGTTCAGCCTTTATCATGCCCTCCTTACCATTTCCTGGGTACACTTCTTTCTCATCTTTGTGGGCTCGTATTTCGTGGCCAACGCACTGTTCGCGCTGGCCTACCTGGCGTGCGGGCCGAAGGCTCTGGGTGGCGCCACGCTGGGGCTGGAGAATGAACCTTTTCTGCGCGCGTTTTTCTTCAGCGTGGAAACATTGTCCACCATCGGCTATGGAAACGTTACGCCCGAGGGTGTAGTAGCCAACATGGTGGTTACGGTAGAGGCGCTGACCGGGCTGGGAGGCTTTGCGCTGGTAACCGGACTGCTGTTTGCCCGCTTCTCGCGGCCGACGGCGAATATCGTATTCAGCCGCCACGCTGTCGTCGCGCCCTATCGCGACATGACCGCGCTGGAGTTTCGGGTTGCCAATGCGCGCTCCAGTGAGCTGATCGAGATATCCGCCAAGGTGATGCTCAGCCGATTCGAGGATGTTGACGGCACGCGCACGCGCCGTTATTATCCGCTGGCGCTGGAGCGCGACGGTGTGGTGTTTCTTCCCTTGACGTGGACGGTGGTGCATCCCATCGACGACGCCAGCCCTTTGCACGGCGAGACAGCAGAGTCACTACGAAGCTCGCAGGCCGAATTTCTGGTGCTGCTGAAGGCGTTCGACGAAATCTTCTCCACCATCGTGCAGACGCGCATCTCCTATACCATGGACGAAGTCGTGTGGGGCGCGCGCTTTGCCAATGCCTTCATGGCCAGCGCGGCCGAGGGATTTGCCGAAGGCGCCCGGCGGCGAAAGAAAGTCTCGGTCGACATGCGCCTGTTCGACAAAATCGAGCCGGTGGCTGGCTTGTTGAATCGGTGAGAAAGGCAGTTTCGAGTTTCCAGTCTCCAGTTTCGAGAAACTGAGGAGGAATTATGGCGGAGGCACTGGTTAAGGGTATCCAACGCGCTTCTGGTTGGTCGATCGCACTGGGCGTGCTGATGATCATTTGCGGCATTATCGCCATGCTGGCTCCCTGGGAGTTCGGCATTGTGATCGCGCTTATCATCGGTTGGACGGCCATCTTCAACGGAGCCGCACAGATTTTCTACGGCATCCGCACGCACAGTGGCGGGCGCTCCGTGCTCGAGGTCATCCTTGGGATCATTTACATCATCGCCGGTATTTACCTGCTCATGCATCCGGTAGGCGGACTGTTAGTGCTGACCATCTTCCTGGCGTCGTTCCTGATTGTCTATGGAATCTTCGCGCTGGTGCTGGCGTTTCAGATGCGGCCCCTGCCGGGCTGGGGATGGGTGCTGTTCGATGCCATCATCACGATCCTGTTAGGCGTTCTCATTTGGGCGCATTGGCCCATGAATGCGGAATGGGTGGTGGGCACGCTGTTCGGCATCAGCATCCTGGTGTCTGGCGTGACGCGGCTAATGGTGTCAATGGCGTTTAGGCGGATAGCATCAGCGGCGGCGTAGCTGAAACTGGTTCTCTACGGTTGCCCGGCGCACCGACGTTGCGGCCTAAGCGTAGTCGATGGGGTGGTTCTGCAACCAGTGTTCATCGCGGACCGTCCGCATCTCCTTCAGCGCAGAACGACCCATGCTGGCGGTGAGTTCGCGAGTCTTCCAAGCCAGTCCTACAATCAGCCCGATCACGCTGCCGGCGACTCCGTATCCGACGGCCTTTGCTCGCCGATCACGGTCGGCAAAATATGAACCGATTAGTGCGGCACAGGTCCCAATCGCAGCGAGTCCGATAGCCCCGCGGGCCGACTCGGTCAGGGCGCCGGACAAGGGCTGTCCATGGAGGTGCGAGTCCCGGCCGTTGCGGAGTCCTGACAGGCCGGAATTGACCAGGGCTCGACCGTAATGAAGGCTGCTCTTAGCTTTTTCGTCCGGGTTCATAGAGAATTTACTCCTCGCCAGTGGTCCATCAGCGCTATCCGAAAGGACCCACAATTTCTAAATTAACTTTGCCATGCCGCATCTCTCTGCGTCTATGACGCACGTCACAATTTCACCAAAGCTTTATATCGGCAGGGGATGTGTTCTGTTGAGCCTGCGAACCGCAAGCGGATTCACATTCACTTAATTTGATGCTTGGCAACAGAGGCACGATTGCACCGAATGCGGACAGTCCGCGGTCGAGGCATTCCTCTAACGGTCCGCCTTCTTGCCCAGTTGCACAGCAGCCAGATCAACCCAGCGCTCACCCGTGCCCTTCACGAAACTCAATTTGCTGATTCGGACCTTGCGGGTGTCGGAATATTCGCTCCAGCGCCGGCGTGCAATTTCGAGCACTCTGGGCACCTCGTCATCGCTATCGGCCTTGACAATCGTCAGGTGAGGCATGTAAGGCCACGGCTCCTGGAAGCACAATGCGCCCAGATTCAGGCTCTCGCGCAGTTCACGCAGACGATAAGCGCCGCGAGCGACGCGAATGAAGACGGTCGGGGTTACAGGCAGGAAGGTCTCCACGTCGCCCATGGTAATTTCAAAAGGGGCTGCCCCGTGGCAGACTTCGGTCAGCAGGTCGATGGCTTGCTGCTCCGTCCCGCACAGGGGACGCGGAGGCAGGATGGTCAGGTGGGCGTCGGCATGGGTGTGCGCGGGGTGCAACTCGCGGCGTAACTGCTCTACAAATATTCCAACCGGACTGCGCACATACGCAATCGCGGCGTATAAAAGCGAACTCATGAAGCCTACATTATAGCGGCGACTTGGGGGGAATGCCGCGGGGCCAACCCAGGTGATGACGCGAACTGTGCCACCGGCGTGCTTCTGAGACTTCCGATGCTCGGGCAGGACACAGCCTTGACAACGTCGAAACAGCAGCGACGGATTCGCCGTGGTGCCCTAATTGGAAGTGATTTAGAATCAGTGAAGCAGTAGAGTCGGGGCGTAGCGCAGCCTGGTAGCGCACCTGCCTTGGGCGCAGGGGGTCGGAGGTTCAAATCCTCTCGCCCCGACCAATCCTGTCAGCAATTCAGTTGAGCTTTAGACTCTTGCTTACATCGGACTGCGGGGGATTTTGCGGGCCCCCCTAAATTTCCGAAGTGCGACTGATGAACCGTCCCCCGTTTTGGAAAGTTGTCGCACAGGCCCTGGAAGGGCGCACGAACGACGAGTGCAGACAGCCCAATCGACTAACCGATCATTTTGCGTTGATCGCCGATGCGGCGCTCGCGTTCGTTTGCGAATCGCTCCACGCCTGCGAAAATCGAATTGGGGTCCAGATGCGCTTCCGCGATCACATCCGCTTCGAGTCCGCCGCTTCTCCAGCAATTGTCGAAGTCGGACGTGAGTGAATACTCGTCCGTCAACGGACCGAGGTTGCGCAGCGGCCACATGCGTCGCGTGCCCGTTGATACCACCATCAAATCGTAGCGGGCCTCGGGCGGCAGCACGGAATCGCGATACGCTTGCGGCTGGCGATCAAACAACTCTTCGCTAATCGCCGCGATCACCTTCACGTTCACACCGGCCGCTTCGAGTTTCGGCAGAACTCTTACAAGATTCACAGTGGAACTCGATCCTTGCGCGATCACGTAACCGTGGCGTGGCTTGTCCGGGGCGAAATCGCGGATCACGTACAGGCCTTTTGCCGCAGCGCGCAGATCGGTGTCGGCGAAATGGTTGCGGTCCGCGACCGCGAAGTCGGGACGCGCCACTTCTATTGTGATGATGCCCACGTGCGGATCGCGCGCTGCGATTTCCGCCGCCGCGAAATAGCCGGGCGCGACATCGTTGTAATCCCAAAAGCTCAAATTGATCACCTGACCGCGCGGGAACAGCTTCCACACTTGTTGCGCGAAGATGCCGAAGTGTGTGCGCGCGTCGGCCGCGGTTTCAGGACCGGAGTGCGC
>JBKQKT010000712.1:0-7505 GCA_052147365.1 Candidatus Korobacteraceae bacterium
CCGTGCCGACCCCGATTGCCGTCGCACCTGCGAAAATGAAACCAGCGGCAGTTTGCTGGTTCACGCCCCCCGCCGCGACCAGACAGATCTGCGGCAAAGCAGTGTGCAGCGCTTTAATGTAGTCGTCGCCGCCGACTGGCCCACAGGGAAAGACTTTGACAAAATCGGCACCCGCGCTCCATGCGTCGACCACCTCAGTGGGTGTCAGGGCGCCCGGCAGGACCGCGATGTTTTCCTTGGCAACGAACTCCACCACCGTAGGATTAAAGGATGGGGCGGTTATGAAGCATGCTCCCGCGTCAATGCACTTCCTTGCGGTTTCCGTATCAAGAACCGTGCCTGCCCCAACGGTGAGCTTTGCCTTGGAACGGTGGAGGTGTGAAATTAACTCCACCGCTCCCGGCACGGTCATGGTGATCTCTACAATCGGGATTCCGCCGCGCGTGACGGCTTCGGCTGCGAAATGTGCGTCATCGCCGGACGAAACCCTGATCGCCGGAATGACGGCGATTTTCCTGATATGAGCGCAGACCTCGTCTTTTTTCATGTGTCAGACCCCTTCCGCCCGGTTTACCTGTGGCAGCACTGTCACCCCAACAGCGATTCTTACACGGGTTCGTTGACCTCAGCGGCCGGCAGATGGTCGTCGGGGCGCGCGAACCATGTATATAAGGTTGGCAGCAGAATCACGCTGATGATCAGATCAGCGACAAGACCTCCGACAATGACAATCGCAAACGGCCGCTGCGAATCGGATCCGATGCCGTGTGAAAGCGCTGCCGGCAGCAGACCCAGGGTTGCAACCAGCATGGTCATTGTGATTGGCCGAAGTCGCAGGACTGCGCCTTCGACCGCAGCATCCTCGATGTCGTAGCCGCGCGCACGAAGCTGGTTGATGTATTCCACCATGATGACCCCGATCTGCACCGACACGCCAAACAGCGCGAGAAAGCCAACTCCTGATGAAACGCTAAAGTGAGTTCCCGAGAACCAGAGCGCCAGCAACCCGCCAATCGGAGCCATAGCGATGTTGGTCAGAATCAGTAGCCCCCACTTCACTGACTTGAACATGGTATACAAGATGACGTAAATGAACAGGATGGTAAGAGGGAGCACGAATAGCAATCGGCGTTGTGAACGCTTCGCGCTTTCGTACTCACCCGACCAATCGATGGTGTAGCCGACCGGCAACTTAACCGCTGCATTCACTTTCTTCATCGCTTCTTCGACGGTACTGCCCAAGTCTCTTCCCCGCACACTGAACTTGACGGCGATGTATCGCGAATTCGCCTCACGATAGATTTCCGATCCGCCATCTACTACGTCTACTTTCGTTAGCTGCGCCAGTGAAACACGCTCGCCAGAGGGAGCGAGCAAACGGATCTTCTCAATGGCTTCTTTCGTGTCTCGATAGGGCGGCAGGTAACGCAGTACCAGATCGTAGCGCTGTTCTCCCAGCAGAACCTGGCTGAGGGCGTTACCCCCCACCGCGGTCTGAATTGCATCCTGGATGTCGGAAACGTTGATGCCGTAACGCGAAGCCTGATCGCGATCCACTGTGAAGTTGAGGCTGGGCTGGCCGACAACCCGGAACACTCCTAAGTCTTGTATGCCTTGAACGTTTTGCATGACGGCGGCGATCTCGTCCGCCTTGGCTTCGAGCGTTTTCAGGTCGTCTCCATAAATCTTCACTGCCAGTTCGCCCTTAACACCGCTCACGGCCTCTTCCACGTTGTCCGAAATCGGCTGCGAGAAGTTCCAGATAACTCCGGGAATCTTTTCCAATTCGCGGTCCATCGCCGCGATCAGCCGCTCTTTGTCCTGATGGAAGACCGGACGCCATTTTTCCTTGGGAAGCAGGTCAACGAAGTATTCGGTATTGAAGAAGCCTGTCGAGTCGGTACCGTCATCGGGGCGCCCTACCTGGGTTACCACCCGCGGGACTTCCGGAAACGAAGCCAGCACTGCACGCGCCCTGTCCACCACCATTAAGCCTTCGGTCGGCCCTGTACTCGGAGCCAAGGTCCCACGAACCCAAATTGCGCCTTCATCCAAATGCGGCAGAAACTCGGAACCAATCACACCGCTGAAAGCCAAAAGCGTCGCCAGCGCAAGTGCAACCACGGCCGCCCCGACGGTCAGGGGGCGATGCCGAATGACCCAGTGGAGAGAGGTCCGGTAATGCTTGATCAGAAATGTCATCACCGGGTTCTCCCACTGCTTGGCGCCTTTGCGGAAGAACAGGGTCGCCAGGGCGGGTGCTATCAGCATCGAGAAGACCAAAGCCCCGAGCAAGGCGAAGGCCACGGTCCACGCCATGGGCTTGAACAGTTTTCCTTCCACCTGCTGCAGGGTAAAAATTGGAAGATACGCCGTAATAATGATGGCAATCGCGTAAAACACCGGCCGCTGGACTTCATGCGCAGCTTCACGAATCCGCTCCATCAGCGGACGCGGCGCTTCGTCGGGGCGGTTGAGATGGCGCACGATATTCTCCACCATCACCACCGCGCCATCAACCAGCATGCCGAAGTCGAGTGCACCCAGCGAAAGCAGGTTGGCCGAAATATGCCTCAGATCCAGGCAGATGGAGGCAAACAGCAACGCAAAGGGAATCGTCAGTGAAACGATGATCGCTCCGCGAACATTGCCCAGCAAAACGAAAAGGACGATGACGACCAGGATCATTCCTTCGGCGAGATTGTGGAGGACGGTGTGGGTGGTGTAATCCACCAGGTCGTCGCGGTCGAGATAAGGGACTATTTTTACTCCGGGGGGAAGTATGTGGTCATTGAGCCGCTTAACCATGGCGTGGACACCCTCCAGCATCTGCGCCGTGTCCGCTCCTTTGCGGAGAAACACAATACCTTCCACAACGTCGTTATCGTCCTCGACCACTCCGTCGGATCGATGGACCGCTTTTCCGATCTGCCCGAGACGGATCTTTGGCCCCTGCGTGACCACGGCCACGTCTTTTATTCGTATGGGGGTGCCGTTTTGCGCCTTGATCACGGTCTCTTCGATATCACTTATGTTCTTCACCAATCCCACGGCGCGTACATTGATCTGTTGTGCCCCCTCTTCAATGAAACTGCCTCCGGCGTTGGCGTTGCTGTTGGTGAGTTGCTGCTCAATCTGCGCCAGACTGAGACTGTAAGAGATCAACTTCTCAGGGTCCACGCGAATCTGGTATTCCTTGGTAATGCCTCCGAAGGATGAATCGTCCACGACATCGGGGACGGACTTGATGTATTTGCTGATCACCCAATCCTGCAGAGATTTCAGCTCCATCACGTCGTAGGCAGGATTCGTGCTTTTCAGCGTGTACCAATAGACTTGGCCCACGGGACTGTAATCGGGGCCAATCTGAGGGGTTACTCCAGATGGAAGTGTGACTTGCGAAAGGCGCTCAAACGCTTTCTGGCGGTCCCAGTCGTTGTTGGACGTGTCGTCGAAGATCAGGTTCACCACCGATAACCCTGCCAGCGACACGGATCGTAAGTGGACAAGGTGCGGAATTCCGTTCATCTGGATTTCAATGGGTATGGTGACCTGTTGCTCGACCTCTTCCGCCGCCCTCCCTGGCCATTGGGTGATGATCTGCACCCAGGTGTTGGCCACGTCGGGATAAGCCTCCACTGGCAGGTTGTGAAAAGCGACGACTCCCCAGATAAAAAGGAAGATCGCCAGCCCCAGGATGACAAAGCGGTTGTTGAGGGCGAAATCGACAAAGGCGTTAATCATCACTGTTCCGCCGTGTTCTGGAATTCCAGTGCATTACCGACGACTTGCTGACCCGGTGTAATGCCGGAAATGATTTCCTGCATTCCGCCCGGCAGCATGTTTCCGCCCACGACTTCGGTTCGTCGAAATTGATTGTCCTTTACCGGAACGTACACCCAGTCACGATCGTGCAGGTGCAGGATCGCAGTGGCAGGGACGGCTGCTCTCTTCTCCTTTTCTCGACCGTGAAAGGTCGCCGTTACGAACATACCCGGACGCATCAGACCGGGGTTTGGCATTTCAATGCGGACCTTGACGGTGCGGATGTTTGGATCCATGACGGGGCCGATGTTGCTGATGGTTCCCGCGAAGACGTGGTTGGGATAGGCATTTAGACGAATATCGGCCTTGTCTCCCAGCCGCACATTGCCGAGATCGTTTTCATATACGTCGCATAGGATCCAAACATAACTAAGGTCGGAAATGGTAAAAGGATTCGGTGAGCCCAGGCCCGGCACTCCCGCCGCGTTGGTGACCTGCTGATCGGTGATAAAGCCGGAGATGGGAGCGCGAATCTCGACGATGCCCGTGGGGTGATCCAGACTTGTATTACCCAGCACTCGAAGTTTTTCGGCCGTCGTCTGGACATCCACCTTGGCCTTGGCTTCCGTGTCCTGCGCGACCTGGAGATCGTTCTGGGAGATCGCACCCCTGTCATAAAGAGCTTTTGAGCGCTCGAACTGCGTGTTCGCCAACTGTTCATCGGCCCGCGCCTTCTGGTAATCCGAGAAAGCACCCGAAATATCTGCACTTTGCACCTTGAGCAGGACTTGCCCTTTCTTGACCGTGTCTCCCAAGCGCGCCTTAATTTCGACTACCCGGCCCGTCGCCAGTGAAATAACGGGAACGGCCCGCGAGATGTCCGGATTGACTGTCCCGGTAACCTTCAGCTCCGGACTCGCGAGGTGCTCTTTCGCCTGCGTCAACTGAAACCTCTCGGGATGATCAACTTGAAACCGATTCCGGTTCTCCACCTTTTCAAGCTTGAGTGGAGGCGGTGCCTCTGCTGCGGGATTGCTCTTGCCGCCATTACAGGCAGTAGCGCACAAAGCCATCGACACGACGACTGCCGCTAATTCCGCACGCTTCATGGGGTTACCTCACGTCCTACGGCAAGATTCAGTTGATTCGCGGCGTCGAGATACGAGCCAATCAGGTTCAAATAGTTGAGTTGCACGCTGCGGTAGTCTGCTTGCGCATTGAGAAAATCCAGCAGCGAGGCGGCGCCACGTGCATACGAAAAAGCAATTGTGTCTCGAACCCTGGCTGCCTGTTTCAGATAGCGGTCCTTGTAGGGCTGGAGGAGAACGACAGTGCCCTTGACCGTGGCATAGGCGGAATCTACATCGCTGAAAACCTGCGCCCGTGTAGCCTCCAGCAGTTTCCCGTTACGGTCGACATCCAGTTGTGTCCGGAGCTTCTCGCCCTGGTTGCGATCGAAGATGCGCAGCGGAAAACTCACGCTGAACCCAAAGTATTGGTCGATCGGCGGATTGCGTCCGACGTCGAAGCCAAATGTGGGGTCAGTCGATCCGTTGGCGACGGCGAGCCGGTGGTTGGTCTTCGCCAAATCGATGGATTGTAACGCGGCTTTCAAGTCAGGCCGCGTGTCGAGGGCCATCTGACGAACGTCGTCGAGGACAGGAAGTTGCGTCGAGAAATCAAAGGGACCCGTGACATCGAATTGCTCAACCGGGGTCCGCTCATTCAGGAGTGCCAGAAGTTGAATCTTCGCAGTGCGCAGATTAACTTCCGCTGTTTGCAGGTCGGACTCATATTGCACACGTTGTAGCTCGAGCCGGTCCAAATCCACTTGGGCAATTGCACCGAGTTTGTAGCGCTCCCGATTCACATCGAGCACGCGGTCGTAGTACGAAAGATTCTCTTTCGCAAGGTCAAGAACCGCTTTCTCTTGCAGCGTCTGCACGAAGGCCATCCGCAGGTTGAAGATTAATGTCCTTTCCAGGTCCGACTGGCCAGATACCGCGACTTTGGTTGCCTGCTGCGCACTCTCCAACCGCAACTCCCGTTTGTGCTGGCGTTCGTGCAGGTAGCTGATGCTTGCCACCGACAAGAGGTAGGCGAATGGGCCATGTGGCGGGCCGCCATTAAAAGGATCGATCTGGTCGGCGATCAGTCCCGCAGTCGGATTGGGACGCAGATAGGCTGTAATCTCTTGAGCTCGTGACTCGTTGATGCCAATCTGCCCCGCTTGCAGGGTGGGATTCGCTGCCTCGAACTCGGTCCGAACCTCTTGCCAAGTGAGCGCTTTCTGGCCAAAACCGCTTTCCGTCAAAGTTGTGACCAGCAACATCCCCAAGAATAAGCGTTTGAAGGGCCCCTTCATGAATCCTCCCTGCTCCTTAGCGGACCGGGGCTGGCCCGTTACCGCTTAGTGTGCGCGTTGGCAGAACGGCAACAGAGTCTTCTACCGGTACTCTTCAGGGTGACTATCTAACTAACTACGTGGACAAAAGCTTCAAAAGAATAGGGTTGACGGACAGAAACTACACTCCTAAGGTTACAGATTGGTTACAGATCACGATGAATGTCCCGCAGATCGCGCCCTAAAGGCACTCTGCAGCGCTTACTTAGCCAGCATGCTCGCTAGCTGCGGGCTGTGCTTCACATTTTTCCCTGTTCTTGCGGCCGTCAGAATCCACTCGACCTAAGTCTTGGGTACATCGGCGCGGTTCCACCATCCGCCGCCAAGTGCCTGGAACAATGCTGCGGTGTCGGCATAACGATTGGCTTGAGCCTGCGCGAGGTTAATCACGGCTTGCTGATAGGCTTGCTCCGCACTCAGGAGTGCCAGATAGTTGGCGTATCCGGACTGGAAGTGTTTCTTGGCCAGGTCGAGGGTGATGCTGGAGGCGTCTTTTGCGGCCGCTGCGGCCTTCAGGCCGTCGGCATCCTGTTGCAGCGCGTTCAGCGTGTAGGCAACATTCTGAAAGGCAGTCAAGACAGTGCTGCGATATTGTTCGGCAGCCTGGGTATAGGCGGCTCTCGCGGCGCGCTCTCTGTGCAGGAGGGTACCGCCCTGAAAGATGGGCTGCGTGACGCCTGCGCCTATATCCCAAAAGCCCGTGCCTCCAGTAAAGAGCCGGCTGAAAACCACCGCCATGCTGCCAGCATCCGCAGTCAGCGCAAAACTCGGAAGACGGTTTGCGCGTGCAATTCCGATCTGGGCGCTGGCGGAATGCAGGTTCTCCTCGGCCTGGCACACATCAGGGCGTTGTTCCACGAGTTGCGAAGGAAGGCTGAGCGGCAACTCCTGCGGCAGCTGTAGAGTCGAAAGCTCAAACTTTTCAGGCAGGTCCTGATTGGGAAATCCGCCTGAGAGCGCAGCCAGGAGGTCACGTTGTTGCGCCAACTGTTTCAGCAGCGGAGGCAGGGTGGCGGCGACTTGCGCGAGCTGTGATTCCTGCGCCGCCACATCGAGCCTGCTCACATATCCTTTCGCATACTGGTTTCGCAAAATCTGCAGCATGTGGGTGTTGATGTCGATAAGCTCATGGGTCGCGTCAATCTGCGCCCGCAAGGACGCCTCTTGTATGGCTCCGGCGGCCACGTTTGCGCTCAACGTGATATGCGTCGCGACCAGGGCGAAACGCGCCTGCTGCTCCTGCGCTTGCAGGGACTCCACGGTTCGCCGGTTCAGACCAAAAACGTCTGGCACATACGATATCGTGACCTCCGGCGTATAAAGGCTGTAATTCAAA
>JBKQKT010000713.1:0-6671 GCA_052147365.1 Candidatus Korobacteraceae bacterium
ATGATAGGTGCCGTGATTCACCAGGTGCTGCATCAGGTGCACCAGCGGTTCGGCATAAGGCGTCCCGGCCATGTCCGTGAACTGCAACTGGGCTTGTACAACATCCTCGGTCAGCCGATGCAGAAACTCACTGCGCTCCCGCTCGATGGACTCTGCGAACGACTTTAGCCTCGGCAGCGTCGCCAGTTCCTCTGCGCTTGGTTTTCCGCCCGGCGACAAGGTGTCCCAGGTTGCCGGCGAGGCATCCGGGTCGGCCAGGGTCGAGCGCGGCGACTTGCCCTGCCAACGCTTCAGCCAGAGCCATTCTGCGAACAGGATGTGAAATACGGTGTCACGGACCGAAGGGAAGCTGCTCTCCACGCGCGCCGCGAATTGCTGCTCGCTCAATTTCGCCAGCACAGAGAAAAGGCGCTCGTTCGCCCAGTGGTTGTAGGCGTACAAGGTTTGAATGTCCGTGGTGTTCACAGATTCTATCCACTGACCACTAATGGATCGTTGGTCGATGAGCTTTCACCGCTACCGTGTCATAGCCTTCACTGAAGGCGGCGATGTATGCACTGCGCCGGCCGTGCGAGCTCCACTGTGCGCCCAATCCTTCACCTTGAAATTCGTCAGTCAGCGCCACAGCGGAAGTCGCGCGCTCCACCTTAGTCAGCGGCGGGTAGAAATTCGTCTCATTGCCGCAGATGTGATCGTGGTGATTAAGTGGGCGCGTCGCGATGGTCGCAAGATGCCCGGCACGCAACACAGCGTGACCTTCATGAGGGTCCTGCGGCACATCGAGAACCACCGGCACATACTCGACTCGCGCGACGTTCTCCAGCAGCCTGCCGCCCTCGTGCTGCGCCAGCGCGATCAGCGCCTCGCGTTGCGCGGCATCGGCCGCATCGTCCACCATCAGCACCGCCTCGGCAGGATAGGGATCACCGTAGGGATCGCCGAGCGTGGCCCGCGCGCGCACCGCCGCCGCTACCGTCAGGCCATCAAGCTTGACGCCATTCCACGAGCCTTCCCGCACGTGCCACGCCATCAGCGCGTAGTTGCCAGTGAGCCCTACCTCACCGTTGGCGAAACACTGCGCCACATAAACGTCGGTCGAGCGCGACTCGATGTAGTCTCCGCGAAGCTGTTGCGCCGGAAGTGCAGCGGCAGAGACGAAAAGGGCAGCGATGAACAGGACAGCTTTACGCATGGTGGAACACCTCAACCCGCAAACTCGTGAGCATTTAGATGAGGGTGTTTGCACAAGAGTATCAGCATTGTGCACCGGGTTCTGCTAAACACGACGGACAAGACACCCCCGCCCCGGCGTCACGGGCCTCGGGTCCCGGAATCTCATTCTGGGACTGCATAACAAATCTCTACAAGAAATCCTGTAACGCTTTTATCCGAACTGAGGGCCTTTATGTGAACGACCCTGTTCTTGACTCTACGGGAACGTACAAACGCTTTGGAATCAATAATCTACTACTAACGCCAAGCCAAAGCTTTGATTCTCCGTCGGAATAAGCCAAGGGTACAGCCGGCGGGGGTAAACTATCAGCCGACCAACGGAGATAGAACGCTGTGGTTCTAAAAGGAGCGTTTACCGGTGACGACCTGGCCGCGTTATCCCACATTGTATGAGATCAATGCTTGGGTTTGGCTTACCGATCTCGCTAAGAAATTCGACGCTACGCTTGATCTTGGTTCTGTGCCCTCATCCGAATGGGATGCCATCGCCGACTTTGGCTTCGATGCAGTTTGGTTGATGGGGGTTTGGGAACGAAGTCCTGCGGGCATTGCCATTGCTAATCGGAACCAGAATCTGCTGGCGGACTTTCGGCGAGCTCTCCCCGATTTTCGGCCTGAAGACAACGTGGGGTCGCCTTACTGTGTTCGGGGCTACGTTGTGGATCAGCACCTAGGAGGACGTAGTGGATTGGCTACAGCTCGCCGGGAGCTGGCCAAGAGGAACATGCAACTTGTCCTCGACTTTGTTCCCAACCACGTGGCGCCCGATCACCTATGGGTTGCCGAACATCCGGAGTACTTCATCCACGGAAGCCCTGATGACGCGCGGAACGATGCGGCGTCCTTCATTCAGCTAAATAACAACGTCTTTGCCTGTGG
This sequence comes from Candidatus Korobacteraceae bacterium, assembly GCA_052147365.1. Lineage (GTDB taxonomy): Bacteria > Acidobacteriota > Terriglobia > Terriglobales > Acidobacteriaceae > Bog-257. Next base: position 2,113 of record JBKQKT010000713.1, read on the forward strand.
CAAGGACCCCTACTTTCCGGCATGGCCTGACGTGCTCCAACTGAATGCCTTTCAGCCCGGGCTGAGAAGGGCCGTCGTCGAAACTCTTTCTGAGATTGCCAGCCAGTGCGATGGCGTGCGCTGCGACATGGCAATGCTGCTGTTGAATTCGGTCTTCGCACGCACGTGGGGCGGCCGCGCGGCACCGACCCCAGCAACTGAGTACTGGGATGGCATAATTCCCGCTGTCAAGTTGTTGCATCCAGAGTTCCGCTTCATCGCTGAGGCCTATTGGGATATGGAGTGGGAGTTACAGCAGAAAGGATTCGACTTCTGCTACGACAAGCGACTCTATGATCGCCTGGAGCATGACAACGCAGAGAGCGTTCGCATGCACCTCTGCGCCGCCCCGGCCTTTCAGGACAAGCTCCTGCGCTTCATCGAGAATCACGATGAGCCGCGCGCGGCCGTGGCCTTTGCCCCACCCAAGGAGTGGGCCGCTGCTCTAACGACATCCACCCTGACGGGCGCGAGGCTCTTCCACGAAGGACAGTTCGAGGGCCGCAAGGTCAGGCTGCCGGTCTTTCTGGGCAGGCGCCCGGAAGAGCCGGTTGACAAGGAATTGCAGGAGTTCTACCGAAAGTTACTGGCGGCCATCGACCGTCCCGTATTTCGAGAAGGCCACTGGAGTCTGTGCGCCCACACCGGCTGGCCCGATAATCCGAGCTATCACAGCATAGCTGCCTGGCGCTGGTGGAATGATGAAGAACGATACCTGATCGTTGTGAACCTGAGCGAGGCGCCGGCTCAGGCCCAGGTTCAGGTTGCCTGGGACGATCTCGCGGGTCAAACCTGGAAATTGACCGACGAGTTGTCCGGCGCAACCTACGAACGCTCTGGCGATGACATCGTCGCCTCGGGTCTATACGTGGACCTGGCACCCTGGAGTTGTCACTTTCTCGACTGTCAGAGGAGCGCAAGAACACGGCCTGCGGCGGCGGGCGGGTGAGGCCATCACCTTAAGGCATGGTAAAACTGCCGATGCGCCGGCATTACCTTCGCGCCCCTTATTCGCCCTTTCTTTTTTTCATCCCGACCGAGCCCGCCGCGGCGGGCGAGCGGAGGGACCTGCGTTCAGAACCGTGTTACGACAGTCGTGCCGATAAGCTGTTTGTCTTTGTCATTCCGAACGGGCTTCAGCTGTGAAGTTTCAACCGGTTGTTGTCCATTCAGCCCGGTGCGAGGCGATCTACAGACGGCTACTTTGCTGCCTTCTCCACGTGCCCCAGCACCTCTTCCGCGTGGCCATCGGGTTTCACATTGTCGAAGATGTGCGCGATCTTGCCGTCCGGCGCGATGAGGAACGTGGTGCGCGCGATGCCCATCACTTTTCTGCCGTACATGTTCTTTTCCTTGAGGACGCCGAACTTCTTCGCGACATCTTTGTCGGCATCGGCCAGCAAAGTGTACGGCAAGTCGTGTTTTTCTTTAAACTTCTTTTGAGCGGACGGCGTGTCGGCAGAAATGCCCAAAACCACGAGTCCGGCCTTTTGCAGCTTGCTGTATGCGTCGCGGAACCCGCACGCTTCAATGGTTCAGCCGGGCGTGTCGGCCTTGGGATAGAAGAACAGCACCACGTTCTTGCCGCGGAACTGAGCCAGCGAAATCGGGTTACCGTTCTCGTCGGGCAGAGTGAAGTCGGGAGCTTTGGCATTGATTTCCATATCGCACTATGTATACCGCAAATTGGGCGCTTGGGCTATTGCGGCTCTTCTGCTATCCGCGATTGCCACAGCCCAGATTCGCGACCGGACCCAACACCCGCGCGCCGATCAGGACCAGGAGCAGACTCAGAGCAAGAAGCCGGCCAAGCGCGGCCCGCGCGCCATTGGCGTTATCGAGTTTCTGCCCAAAGGCGGTGCGCGGCTGGTACCCATCGCGCTGTGGATGGACGGCCGCTACTACGACGCCAGCTTCTACGGCGCCAATCCCGAGCCAATGGCATTGCAACCGGAGACGCTGTACCAGGCGATGAGCAACGGTGAGCCCACCGGATGGTTCACGGTGACGGTTCCCAAGCAGATCAATGGGAACTGGATCGCTGATGGCAAGTGGAGGCCGCAAACCGCCTTCGACGTGGCACAGGCACAGCAAGCCGCCAAGCAGCCAAAGAAGAAGACGCGCTCGCCGACCGACGACGACTCCGGTCCACCGGTGCTGCGCCGCGCGCCGGGTAGTGGCTCATCGGACACGGCGAGCAGCGATCAGGGCGGCGCGGCGGAGTCATCCAGCGCCAGCTCGCCTCCTCCATCCGCCAGCAATGCTCCTAAGTCGTCGAGTGACGATACGGACCGCCCTACGCTGAAGAACTCATCGCCTTCAGCCTCGTCGTCCACTTCGTCGAGCAACGATTCGGGCCGGCCGACGCTTACGAACTCTTCACCCTCCGATTCCGCATCGTCTTCGCGCCCGACGCTGGGCGGCGACACCTCGCAAGCCAATGGGCAGCCGCCAACGGCGACGCCTCCGCCTGCGCCGCCATCTTCATCTCCCGATGAAAATGATCCCGACCGGCCGGTCCTGCATCGTGGCAGGCCAACGGCGGAGCCGAGCGCAAGCGCGACATCAACCGTCGCTCCCAAGATAAGCGCGAGTAAGGCACCACCAGCCAGTGCTGCGGCCCAATCGCAGAAGGCGCCCAGCGCAACCAGAGCCCCCCGGCCCAATCCTGAGCCCGGACATGCTTATCCCGCGATTTCCGACGCAGGCGTGTACGAAACCCGCTCTCTCATGTACCCGATGACTGCAGCTGAGAAAGACGAACGAGGAAAGCCCATGCTCGCGCTGGCGTTGGATGAAGTCCGCAGCTATCACAGCAAACGCCAGCAGGCGACCGCTGCGCCCAAATCCCCACCAAAGGCTGCTGCCAAGCCACCGGCGAAGACTGTGGCTCACACCGAAAGCCTCGTGGTCAGCGATTACGATCTGCGCGCCTTCGACTTGGACTTCAGCAACTCACCAACCTTTGTGCTGACGGCCAAAGTGCCCGCGCCGAGTGCCCAGCCGCCAAGCAGCGGCGAGTTCGATTACTTCGTAACGTTGGTAGCTCGGGTTGACATCAACGGCCAGGTGCAGAAAATTTTCAGCTCTGTCACCGATAACAACCATCTCGACGCCTTCCCGCGCCTGGAAATCATCGACGCCCTGGACGCCGATGCCAACGGCCGCGGCGAGCTGCTCTTCCGCCAGCACTCCGACGGCGGCATCAGCTACGCGCTGTATCGGGTTTATCCCTACCAGATGGTGAAGCTCTTTGAGGGCGGGGCGGGAATGTGAGCGGCGGTGGGCTTACCCCCGAGGCGCCGCTCTCTCATCTACAGAATGTATCTTGACAGATCCTGGTCCTTCACGATGTCGGTGAGTGTGTTGCGCACGTAATCAGCGTCAACCGTCACATTCTTCTCTTTCATGTCGGAGGCCTCGAAGCTGATGACGTCAAGCACCTTTTCCATGATGGTGTGCAGCCGCCGCGCGCCAATGTTTTCCGTGCCTTCGTTTACCCGAAAAGCGAAGCGCGCCACTTCCGCCAGCGCCTCCGGCGTAAACTCCAGCTTTACGCCTTCCGTATCCAGCAATGCAATGTACTGCTTGGTGAGCGACGACTTCGGCTCAGTCAGGATCCGGACGAAGTCTTCCACTGTCAGCGATTGCAGCTCGACGCGAATTGGGAAGCGGCCCTGCAACTCGGGGATCAAGTCGCTCGGCTTCGAAACATGAAACGCGCCGGCAGCTATGAACAGGATGTGATCGGTGCGAACCATGCCGTAGCGCGTGTTCACCGTCGTTCCCTCGACGATGGGTAGAATGTCGCGCTGCACGCCTTCGCGCGAAACATCCGGCCCGTGGCCGCCTTCGCGCCCGGCGATCTTGTCAATCTCATCGAGGAAGATGATGCCGGAGTTTTCCACCCGCTCCACGGCGATGCGCGTTACCTGGTCCATGTCCACCAGGCGCTGCTCCTCTTCCTGGATGAGGTAGTCGAAGGCCTCGCTGACCTTCATCTTCCGCTTCTTGGTGCGCTGGCCGAAGATGTTGGGCAGGATGTCCTTCATGTTGACATCCATCTCTTCCACGCCCTGGTTGGTGATGATCTCGAAGGCAGGCATCGATTTCTCGCGCACGTCCAGCTCCACGATGCGCTCGTCCAGCTTGCCTTCCCGCAGTTGCTGGCGAAACTTCTCACGGGTGCGGGAACCGGACTCCCCGGCCAGAAGGGGCTCGCTGTGGATGTTGAAGCCGATCTGCTGCTGTTGATCGTGCGTCGCCGGCCGTGGCGGGACCGGCGCCGGCATCGCCGGCAGCAGCAAGTCCAGCAACCGCTCTTCGGCGTTCATTTCCGCCTTGTCGGTAACGTCTTCCAGCTTCTCCTCGCGGACCATGTCGATGGCAATCTCGACCAGGTCGCGGATGATCGATTCGACATCGCGGCCGACATAGCCCACCTCGGTAAACTTCGAGGCCTCGACCTTGAGGAAGGGCGAGTTTGTCAGCTTGGCCAAGCGGCGCGCTATCTCTGTCTT
>JBKQKT010000714.1:0-3616 GCA_052147365.1 Candidatus Korobacteraceae bacterium
GCGTAAATCTTGTAGATGTTCTCCGTGCCAGAGGGCCGGGCCGCGAACCATCCACTTTTTGCGACAACCTTCAAGCCGCCGATCGGAGCGTCGTTACCTGGGGCGCGAGTTAACTTGGCGGTAATCGCTTCGCCGGCTAGGTTCGTTTCTTTCACGGCTTCGGGCGAAAGTTTTTCCAAAGCAGCTTTTTGCTCCGGCGTGGCCGCAGCATCGATGCGGGTGTAGTACGGCATGCCGAATTCCGCCGTGAGTTCGTCGAAGTGCTCGCCTGGGTCTTTTCCGGTGCGGGCAGTAATCTCGGCTGCGAGCAGATCCATGATGGGACCGTCTTTATCAGTCGTCCAAACGGTACCGTCTAACCGTAGGAAGCTCGCTCCCGCACTTTCTTCCCCGCCGAAACAACACGATCCATCGAACAGTCCCGGAGCAAACCATTTGAAGCCCACCGGAACTTCCCACAGCCGACGGCCGAGTTTGTTCACGACATGATCGATCATGCTGCTACTGACCAGGGTTTTGCCAACAACGACGTGAGCAGGCCAGCGGTTCCGGTGAGTAAGCAGATATTGAATTGCAACGGCAAGGTAGTGGTTGGGGTTCATTAATCCTGCTGAAGGCGTAACGATTCCGTGGCGGTCGGAATCAGGGTCATTGGCAAACGCGACCTGGAACTGGTCCTTGAGACCGACTAGCCGCGCCATTGCGTACGGACTGGAGCAGTCCATACGGATTTTGCCGTCGTGGTCAACGGTCATGAAGGAGAAAGTAGGATCGATTGTCGGATTGACAACCTCAACGTTCAGTCCATAGACGGCATTGATTGGCTCCCAGTAGGGCCGCGCAGCGCCGCCGAGAGGGTCAACGCCCAACTTCAGTCCGGCGGAGCGGATCGCTTCCATGTCAACGACGTTGCCCAGGTCTTTGACGTATGGAAGGACAAAGTCTTCCTGCCGTGTGGTCGCCGCTTTAATGGCTGCGGAAAACGAAATGCGCTTCACTCCGGCGTTGTTCGTTCGGAGCAGCTCGTTGGCACGGTCCTCGATCCACCCGGTAACGTCCGTGTCTGCCGGACCGCCGTTGGTTGGGTTGTACTTGAAGCCACCGTCTTCCGGCGGATTATGGGACGGAGTAACGACGATGCCGTCGGCCAAATGGTCCTGACGCTTCCGGTTATAGACGAGAATAGCTCGCGAAATAACTGGCGTAGGCGTGACGCCGTCGTTCTGCTGGATGATAGTCGTCACGTCATTGGCAGCCAGGACCTCAAGCGCCGTTTGCTGGGCCGGCCCGGACAGCGCGTGCGTGTCTTTGCCCATGCATAGCGGTCCGTTCGTTCTGTGGCTTTGGCGATAGTCGCAGATGGCTTGGGTAATCGCCAGGATATGCGCCTCGGTGAACGTGCTATGCAGTGACGAACCCCGGTGCCCGCTGGTGCCGAAGATAACCATCTGGTTGGGGTCGGTTACATCGGGCTTGTTCTCGTAATATTCTTTCTCCAGCCGGGCCAAGTCCACCAGCAGGTCCTTCGGGGCGGGTTTGCCCGCCAGGGGTGAGATTGCTGTCGTACGCGTTGCCATGATCGCACTCCTGCTGCATGGGCTTTGCGATTCAGTGCCGAACATCGATGCAGGCCGTGAGCCTGCCACTGTCCGGCAAATCGCGTGTAATATTGTCCACTTTTAAGCATACAGCCCGCGCGGACAAGCGAGAAGGCACTGCGCGGGGCAAACTGGCAGATTAACAAGAATGTAACGACCAGTCTTTATATCTATGTCAGCCTAACGCTATCCTAGTAACAAGGAGTAGTCATGCCAGCCATTCTCGATGAAGCCCGTACCGGAAACAGCATCGCTGATCTGAAGCAAGCGATCCTCGACAACCTTTACTACATTCAGGGCCGCATCCCGGCATTGGCTACCCCAACCGACTGGTACATGGCGCTGTCGTATGCCATTCGCGACCGGATGATGAACGACTGGGTCAAGGCAATCAGCCTCATGAGGACTGAAGACATCAAAATCGTGGGATACCTTTCGGCGGAGTATCTTGTCGGGCCGCAACTGGCGAACAACCTGCTTAACCTGGGCATCCGGGAGCCCGTTACGCAGGCGCTTTCCGAACTGGGTCTTGAGCTGAATTCGCTGATCGCTCTGGAGCCTGAGCCGGGCCTTGGCAACGGTGGATTGGGCAGGCTGGCGGCTTGCTACATGGATTCGCTGGCCACGCTGCGCGTTCCGGCAATCGGGTACGGCATTCGCTATGAGTTCGGGCTTTTCCATCAGGAAATTCGTGACGGCTGGCAGGTGGAGAAGACTGATAAGTGGCTGCATCTCGGCAATCCCTGGGAGATCTGCCGGCCCGAATTGTCGTATCACGTCGGCGGAGGAGGCCATACCGAGCAGTACCACGACGGAGAAGGCAACCTTCGAGCTCGCTGGGTCCCCGCCACTGTGGTGAAAGGCGTGGCGCACGATACGCTCGCCGGCGGCTATGGCGGCGGCATGGTGGACATCCTGCGGCTTTGGGCTTCGGAGGCAGTCGAGGACTTTGACCTGCAAGCGTTCAACGTCGGCGATTACTACAAGGCGGTCGAGGAGAAAGTCTCTTCCGAAACCATCAGCAAGGTCCTCTACCCCAACGACGAGCCGGAGGCAGGAAAGAGGCTGCGCCTGGAGCAGCAATATTTCTTCGCCTCCTGCTCGCTGCAGGACATGATCAGAATTCAGGGACTACGAGGAAAGAGCCTGGACCAATTTCACGAGAATTTTGCGGTGCAGATGAATGACACCCATCCTTCTATCGCCGTGGCGGAGCTGATGCGACTCTTCGTCGATGAACACCAGATGGACTGGGACAAGGCATGGGAAGTCACGCAGAAGACGCTCGGCTATACGAACCACACGCTTTTGCCCGAGGCGTTGGAGAAATGGCCGTTGCCACTGTTTGCCAGCATCCTACCGCGGCACCTGGAGATCATCTACGAGATCAACCGCCGCTTCCTGGATGAAGTGCGTAAGAGGTTCCCTGGGGACAACGACAGGGTTACGCGCATGTCATTAATTGATGATCATGACCAAAAGCACGTCCGCATGGCGTATCTGGCAACCGTGGGCAGTCATGCTGTTAACGGCGTCGCCGAGCTGCACTCCGAGTTGCTCAAGAAAACCGTGATGCGCGATTTCTATGAATTTTCGCCCGGGAAATTCCTGAACGTGACAAACGGCGTGACCCCACGGCGCTGGCTTGCCCTCAGCAACCCGCAGCAAAGTCAACTCATCACAAGCAAAACCGGAAATGGATGGATTACAAACGAAGAGCAGTTGCGGAAGCTCGAGCCGTTTGCCGATGACCCGTCCTTCCGCAAGCAGTGGCGTGAGGTAAAGCAAACACGAAAACAGGAGCTGGCGGCATGGATCAAAGAACGGGCTGGTGCTGTCGTTGATCCAGCAACTCTGTTCGACGTACAAGTGAAGCGCATTCACGAGTACAAGCGCCAGTTGCTCAACGTTCTACACATCCTGGTGCTCTACAACCGCCTGCGCGAGAACCCCCACGCCGAGATGGTTCCGCACACCTTCTTCTTCGCAGGCAAGGCCGCGCCCGCGTACCGCTTCGC
>JBKQKT010000715.1:0-2582 GCA_052147365.1 Candidatus Korobacteraceae bacterium
GCAGCAGGACAAGGAGTGGGTGCAGATCAACCTCGGCATCGAGAGTGGACAATGAAGGAATTCGAAACGGATTATCGCCACGCAAAACCTGGGCAGAGTGGCCCGGGCATCGTGGACTATCTCGACCTCGATACCAAGGACCAGACCTTCCTCGATTCCACCGAACTCGTGCTCAACATGGGGCCGCAGCACCCTTCGACCCACGGCGTGCTGCGCGTCATCCTCAAGCTGGACGGCGAAAAGGTCCTCGGCACCGAGTGCGTCATCGGCTATCTGCATCGAGGCGTGGAGAAGATCGGCGAGAACCGCACGTATGCCATGTTCAACCCCTACGTGGACCGCATGGATTATGTCGCTGCGGTCTCCAACGGTCTGGGTTATTGCGAGGCGGTCGAGAAGCTGCTCAACGCGGAAGCGCCGCCGCGCGCGCAGTACATCCGCGTAATCTTGACAGAGCTGTGCCGCATCGCCAGTCATCAGGTTTGGCTGGGCACACACGCGCTCGACATCGGCGCGCTGACGCCGCTCTTCTACTGCTTCCGTGATCGCGAAGAGATCCTGAAAATTTTCGAGAAGTATTGCGGCGCGCGGCTCACCACGCACGCGTTCCGCATCGGGGGCTGCCTGTACGAGACTTACGACGGCTTCGAGCAGGATTGCCAGAAGTTTTGCGACTTCTTCCTGCCCAAGCTCGATGAATACGAAGAGCTGCTGACCACCAACCGCATCTGGGTCGAGCGGACCAAGGGCGTCGGCATTCTGAAGCCGGAAGACTGTATCGCGCTGGGCGTCACCGGGCCGGTGCTGCGCGCCAGCGGCGTGAAGTGGGACCTGCGCAAGGCGCAGCCGTACGAGTCTTACAAGAACTTCGACTTCGAGACCCCGACCGGATTGAACGGCGACACCTATGACCGGTACCTGGTACGCATCGAGGAGATGCGCCAGGCTGTGCGCATTATTCGCCAGGCAGTGGATGGGCTGCCGGCCGGCCCGATCATGGCCAAGGTGCCCAAGGTCATCAAGCCCGCGGTAGGTGAGGCTTATACATCGATCGAAGCGCCCAAAGGCGAGTTGGGATACTTCATCGTGAGCGACGGTTCCACGCAGCCCTACCGGGTGCGCGTGCGCCCGCCATCATTCGTGAATCTACAAGCCCTCGACAAGATGGTGCGCGGCCTGCTGGTGGCCGACGTGGTTGCGGTCATCGGGACGCTCGACATCGTTCTAGGAGAGGTTGATAGGTAGAGCTGGCCTTTAGGCCAGCGTCAAGAGCGCGGGAAATTGTACAGGGGCTTTTAGCCCTGGAACCAAAACGCGACATTTGAAGCAGTCGCGTGCCGCCGGCTAAAGCCGGCTCGGAATGGATATAACGGCGGTAACGCGGGGCCTGAAGACCCGCTCTACCCGACCCGGACAAGAGAATGTTAGACGCCATAAAAAGCTATCTGGGCACGAGCACGACCCCCGGCGAAGCCGGCAGCATGTTCTGGGCCACCATCTACATCCTGCTCATCACCATCGGCGTGTCGCTGGCGGTGATCGCCATGAACTGGCTGGAGCGCAAAATCCTGGCGCACATGCAGATTCGCCTTGGCCCCATGCGCGTTGGCCCGCACGGATTGCTGCAGCCCTTCGCCGACGCTCTCAAGCTGCTTATCAAGGAAGACATTATTCCCGCAGAAGCCGACAAGCTGGTCTTCTGGAGCGCGCCGGTCGTGGTCACCATGACGGCCTTCACTACGATCCTGGTTGTACCGTTCGGGCGCACACACGCCGTCACCGACATGAACATCGGCGTGCTGTTTATGCTGGGCGTCTCGTCGCTGGGGGTGCTGGGCATCATCATGGCGGGCTGGTCGTCGAACTCGCACTATCCGCTGATGGGCTCGCTGCGCTCCAGCGCGCAGATGGTGTCGTACGAAATCGCCATGGGTTTCGCCATTGTCTCGGCAGTGCTCATGACCAGCCTGCAGACCGGAACCGGCACGCTGAGCATGATCGGCATTGTCGAAGCGCAAAACGCTCAACAGACCTGGTTCATCTTCAAGTTCTTCCCGCTCGGATTCATCGCGTTCGGCGTGTTCGCCATTGCGATGGTCGCCGAAACCAACCGTGCGCCATTTGATTTGCCGGAAGCGGAATCGGAACTCGTCGCCGGCTTCCATACTGAGTACAGCGGTTTCCGCTGGTCGCTCTTTTTCCTGGCGGAATATGCAGCGATGCTGGCGGTCTCTTCCATCGCGGTCACGCTCTGGCTTGGCGGTTGGATGCGGCCGTTCCCCAACTTGCTCAGTGGCACAGCGTGGGACTTGGCGTTTTCGTTCGTGCCGGCGCTGTCGCTTTTCGTGCTCGCGGGACTGTGCCTGCTGGGCACGGTCCGTATGCCGAAGATTCCGCAGATGCGCATCCAGACCGTCGGACTCGGAACGTTCGGCGCCCTGCTCGGATTCGTAGGACTGGTGCTCTTACTTCCCGGCGTGCGCGAGCGCATACAGGACATCTTCTGGTTCGTCGCCAAAGTTGCATGCTTCATGTACCTGTACATCTGGTATCGCGGGACCTTCCCGCGCTACCGCTTTGAC
>JBKQKT010000716.1:0-4569 GCA_052147365.1 Candidatus Korobacteraceae bacterium
AACCGGTTGCCGTTATCGTAGTGCGTCGGTCGCCGGTGGCTTGCGTCTTTTCCTTGACCGCTACTTCGCTGGTCATATCTAATCCAAATTTGGACTCTTATCCGGGTACCTTGGGGCAAATTATGGAGAGGAACTGAACGCTGATGCGGGTTGCATTCTTAGGCTTGGGAATTATGGGACGGTCGATGGCCGAGAACATGGTCAAAGCCGGACACGAGGTTGCGGTTTGGAACCGAAGTGCGGGCAAGGACGTGGAGGGCGCGCGCAGCGCTGCTTCTCCGGCAGATGCGGCGAGGGGCGTGGAAGTGGTGTGGATGTGCGTCTCCGACACGAAGGCAGTTGAGGAAGTGTTGTTTGGCGCGAACGGCGCTTACCAGGTTTTGAACGAGGGCACGATTATTGCGGATTCGAGCACGATTTCACCCTCAGCCACGGTGCGCTTCGCCGAACGGGTGAAGGCGCGAGGCGTGGAATACGTGGATGCGCCAATGACGGGCTCGAAGATTGCCGCCGCGGGCGGAAGCCTGATTTTTATGGTGGGCGGCAATGAAGCTGCGCTGGCCCGTCTGCAACCGCTTTTTCAGGCGATGGGAAAGCAGGTCTTCCATATGGGCGAAACGGGCAAGGGCCAGGCTACGAAGCTGGTCATGAATCTGCAGATCGCCCTTATCTTCGAAGGCTTCGCTGAAGCGCTCACGCTGGGCGCGAAGCTGGGAGTAGATGTGGAGAAGTTGCTGCCGCTGATTCAGGCTTCCATGGTGCGTTCAGGAGTGGTGGAGTACAAAGCCCCGTTTATTTTGCAGCGCGATTTCTCGCCAAACTTCCCGCTGCGGCTGATGCTGAAAGATATTCGCCTGGCACTGGATGCGGCCAGGGAATCGCGCGTGCGTCTGCCGGGACTGGAGGCAGTAGAAGAGGTCTACGACGTCGCGGCAGAAGAAGGACAACAGGATCTGGACTACGCGGCAACCTTAACGCTGCTGGAGAAATGGGCCGGGGTAGAAGTGAAAGGCGCAACGAAATAGACCCGGCTACTCCTAAAAACGGTTCCCAGATGAAGGTGTCCCAACTTTGACTATGGCTTCGGAGTCATTGACTTCAGATAAGCCACGACCGCCTCGGCATCGCCGCGGTCCATGCGGAACTGCGGCATGGGTAGCCGCAAGCGATTGCCGGTGGTCCAGATGCCGGTCATGAGCAACTTGATCATGTCCGCGTCGTCGGCCGGCGGAGTGCCACCAATTCTGGGACACGTGATCGGCCAGTCGGAGTCGGGCCTGGACGGCATATAGGGTACTGACGACCCTTGCAGCCAGCGAGAGTGGTCGGGATTTCCGTTGCTGTCGGCCGGAGTGTGACAGTTTCCGCACATAGCTACGCTTTCAACCAGATATTTCCCGCGAGTAAAGTCCGAGGACATGCCGGCCTTTTCCCGCTGCGCGGCGCTGCTCGGCGGCTTGCTGGCCGCCATGCTATTTTGAGCCCGGGCGGCGGTGAGGCCACCGGACAACAGCGCGACGACCAAGACGGCAGAGTTGGAGAACAAAGTTAGTCGGCGAGACGTTGATCGTTCCTGCATCGAGGATCACCTTTTGAAGGTTTGTGTTTCACGACGCCACTATTCTATCCGGTCGACATTGTACGCTACGAGTAATGATGATCGCGTCAGGTGCAAGCTGACGTTTCTGGTTCTAGTTCGTTGATTCGAAGCTTACTGGGTGAATTATTCGCACACGCTGCGGCGGGCAGGCTGGAAACGATCTATTTGCGCATCATGTTGAGTGCTGAGGCGGCCGTCGCTGGTCTTTCCGTACTGTTCTTCACCGGGACAGTAGTAGAGAGCCGTATGGGGATCAACCCAGACGCTAACGGACGGGTCTCCCTTAAAGTGAACCACGGGCGTTGGTGCTTCGGCGACTCCCACGGCGACGAGGAGCCTTTCCATGGGGCTGAGCGCGGCGCGCCGGGGCGGGCTTACCGCTGGCCACAGAAGAGCTACGACGGCCAGGATCACAGCCGCTCCAAGATAGAGGTTGGCGCGATGAAAGCGCAGTGTGACGCGTATATCCGCCAGTCGCAGCTTGGCCTGGGGCGGGGGCATGTCGTTGACCGGCTCGGTTGTTGGCGGGTTAATCGCCTCAGCGTAGGGATCGTTCAAGACCAGATCTGGCATGTCGTAGAGGAGCGAAGAATCGAGAGTTAAAGGGTCATTGGACGCGCGAAAAGAAGATCGGTCGATAAGAACCGAGTCTTCCGGGGCCAAGGTTTCATCGAGCGAGGCTTCGCGGGTGGAATCTGACAGTCTGTCCCGACCGCGTTGGGCAGCGGGTTGTCGAAGCGAGTTGTCGGCTATGGACTCTCGGCGTGATGCCTTGCGCAGCTGCGCAGTTCGTTCTGGCCCGAGATCGTGCTCCGGGCTCATCAGCCACATCGAAGCCAGCTTGCGCTGCAGGCGTTCTCCGGGACGAAACTGGTCGGTCGAGCAATGGATGCAGTCCGAATCGCTGGTTGGCTTGAGAGCGCCGCAGTCCTGGCAAAAACCGAGCGCTTCCGAAAGGGAAGCGGCATCGGAGGCGACTTGAGATGCAATTCCGGGGTGGCCAGCCTGCTTCAGCCAATCGCCGTGCTCCTGAACGGTGAAGGCGGCAGACAACAAGTCTTGAAAGGCTTGCTCATCCAGTATCAGATTGTGCCGGTTCAAGGGCATGGCAGCGGAGGGAGTAACCGTCCAGGCTGGGACCATTGTAATGCAAGTCCTGAGAAATTGAAGACGAAGAAGTGGGGGAAGGGTCCACCGGTTTTGGGAGGCATTCCGGTTGGGGAGAGCCAATATGGGAGAGATTGATGAAGAAGGTCTAAGGATGGGTCGAGGCAAAGCGCCCAGTTGAGGCATAACCCCTTCGCTTTCATAAGGTTCAATTGCGGGCGAATAATTGGCGAATCGCTTGCTTAAGGAAGAGTGTGGGTCGCGACCCCAAGACTGAACCATAAAGGAGTGGACAAAAAGCCAATGATCAACCTCAATGAGATCAAGATAACGCCTCGGGACCAGCAGGTTCTGCGTCTGCTGGTGCAGGGCTGCAGCAACAAGGAAATCGCGAGCCACTTGAACATCAGCCCGCGGACAGTAAAACAGCACCTGCGCACGTTGTTTCTGCGCGCGGGCATTAAAGAAGGCCGGAAGCGAGTGAAGCTCGCCACCGCCATGTTCATTAAGGAGCAGGTGCAACCATGCAACCGCGTGATCGGTTAACCGCCAAGGAAATTCAGGTAGCTACTTTGGTCTGGCAGGGGCTCACCAACAAGGACATTGCCCGGGTCCTTATAACCAGCGAGCAGGTGGTGAAGAACTATCTGCGCACCGCTTTTGACAAGCTGGGCGTCTGGACGCGGCTAGAATTGGCCCTGTACGTTGCCGGACACGGCGGGGCGAACTGGCATCTGCAAATGGGAAATGGGTTGGGAACGGCGGCGGGGTGGGGCAACGCGGTGGGCGACGAGGGTCAGCTTTCGGGGGGTGAGACCAAGGGAAAGGCCGCGGCTGGCGAGGGGTTGTAGGCGCCGGAACCGCGCTGCGCGGACGGGCAACGGGCGGAACGGGCGACGTGGGGAATGGGCGACGTTCGGCTTATACCTGGTTTCGGACTTCTTGATCGTGCTGATGGCTGCGCCGCGTTGAAGGTTGCGGCACGGCCATCGCCGGTCCATCGGCTAACTGCCCGGCTCATTACCGATACCGGGGGCAATTCCCAATCAGAAAACGGGCAAAGGGGGCGCCGAGCCTCGTCGATCTGGCATTCGTTATCTGGCATTGGTTGTTTGACATTGATGTTGGGCTTCGGCAAATGGCGACCTACCAAATGGCGGCCTACCGAGGAAGAGGGGACGGGGATTGAGAGCGGCGCGAGGCGACGAGCTCTAGTGTGACTGTCGTGTGTTCTCTGTCATCGGCCATGTTGAACGTGCGTCGGCTTGACGGGTGACGCGCTAGCGCGAGAAGGCATCGGGTGTCCGCGTGGCGGGTAGCCGGTACTCGGATGAATATGGAAATAGCGGGACAGACGGAGGGGAAAAAAGGCGATGAGTCTGAATCCCCGCTATCTTCGCGGCAAGGAATTTCACATGCATTCGATTGACTCCCGTGTCCGCGATTCAATTCGCGGCGACCCAGATATCATCTAAGCGCTGTGTTTTCAGCAGATGCATAGCTGAATTCCATCCCGTCCAGCGCTCGCGGGAGTCCGGTCGAATGGCGTATTCCCGGTAATCAAATTGCTCAGTGAGTGCTGGACCAGTCTGTCGTGCAGTCCTCGCCGCTTCGCCGGTGTGGGGCGGTAGGCGCGGATTTCGTTCCTGATTGAGGGTCGCGTGACCGTGGGATCGATTGGTTCGGGCGGCGTTACAAGCACTGCAGTGGTTCGCGCGACAGGGATCGCGTTTGACTTCGTTCTTCACGGCTCAGCGCTCGGTTCAGAGCTGAACTAAGGGTAGGTATGGCTCATAAAGACATTTTCTGGATGGCCTGCGATTCAACCGAGCCATTGCGCGCCGAGTACGGTCCGTTTCACA
>JBKQKT010000717.1:0-6106 GCA_052147365.1 Candidatus Korobacteraceae bacterium
GTCAGCTACTTCTGTTCGTCGTTGCACTTGTCTTAGCCAGCAATTGTGTGGCGCAAGCGAATCCGGGCGCCATCAGCTCTACCGGCGTGTGGCAGCCGCCGGCGAACCTGGCCAGCAGTGCGAACAAGCTGTGCGGCAATCTGTCCGATGGCCGCAAGTATGCCGATTGCTTCATGGCGCAGATGTCGAAGGCAGGAGCTTCCACCGCAGCGGTAAACTTCACCCGCGAGTTCTACAAGGAGAACCATGGCGAACTCGCGATCATGACCAACTTTTCCCATGTTGGACGAATCGACATCGCATGGGTGACGTATCCGCTCCACCAGCCGAGCAACTTCGGCATGTTTCTAGTCAACGGCGACCCCAAGTTCGTCAACACCGAGGACCTGAAGCAGCTCGACCACAAGGGCATGGAGCAAAGCTTTCAATTCCAGGACCTGAAAAGCCTGTTTCCGAAAGTTGCGATCTATCCCGGCAATCGTGACGGACGAAGCTGGCCCAACTCGCAGATGGGGCCGGAGGGACTGCAATTTATCGTGGGCTATCCGTTGCGCAATGGATGCCCGCTCTGCAGTAACGCCGGGGCTGCGCTCTTTGCGTGGAACTTCAACGCTAACGGGAAGTTCCTCGGCACTTCGTTTATGGGTCTCACCCCCGCGCCGCTGACGAGTCCCGTCTCGTCGCCTCAGTGAGATGCAGCTGATGCTGGGTAACGCGCGAAGCCGGGCCGGACTTCGCTTTGTGTCAGGGCACGTCTTCAGACGTGCCGCAATCAGGACTTGGAAGAACCGGGCTTCAGCCCCTGAGGGCCCTCCTAGCAGCGGCTAAAGCCTGGCGTTTTGAAGCCTTTTGTGGCACGACTGGAAGTCGTGCCCTGACGCGTTCCCGAACGATTTGTTAGATGAGTTGCGGCGGATTCTGTTAGTGACCATCAAGGGCCTTCGGCGCGACTCCTGCCTCACTGATCATTTGTTGCACGACCGCCGCATTGGCTGCCGTCACGGCACTCAGGAAGTCGCCATAGTCGGCCGCCTCACCGCCGCAATGAGCGCCCCAGGGGGCCTTCATCGCCGTTGCCTTGACGGCGCACTTGCCGTCGTATGGGTTGTCACGATTGGAGATCAACCCCCAATTGGTGTGCTCGGCGGGCGTGTCGTCGGTCAATCCCCAGATGTTCACTGCCACAATGGGGTATGACCCGTCTGCAGCCTTGGCGTTGAAGATGTACCGTTGATCGTCGGCATACACCTGGCCGCGTTTTTCCTGAGTGGGATAATCGGCATCGTTACCCGGACTTTGTCCACGCCAGCCGGAATCCTGATTGGCGCTAATCCCATACCACAGCAGGACCGGCTTGCCGGTCTTATCGTAGGCCGCGGTCGCAGTCTTGACGTTCTGCGGATAAACCGAATCGTAGTTCAGATAAAGCACGTCCACGCCCGCCTCCGCCAGCGCTGGCAGGACCTGCGGCCGGGGCCCATAGGCGCCCGCACCGCCAAAGGCGTTTGGCCCCAGGATGAGGTGGTTCTTGTCATAGGCCCGGATGGCCCGCACCTCCACTAACTCGAACGTAAAGACGTACCCATGGAGCATGCCATCGAGATCGTCTTTTACCGCAGGCTTTGAGCCAGTCAGCATATAGGGATCGTCGCCCAGCCACGCCTTGTGCCTGCCGTCTTCGTCCAGCAATCCGGTTCCAGTGCCGTAGCCGCCGTCATCGCCAAAGCTGGTGTAGTCGCTTCCCCATGCCGCATTGAGCGCGGCGATTGTGCCGTACTTGTGCTGGAGGTAACCGCTCCACGCGTACTTCGCATATAGCTTGGGATCGTTAGAGCCCTTGTACGCGAAGTTCGCAACCGCGATCAGGAAACCCATGTGCGGATAGCTGTTGGGTTTGAGCGGATTGTCGCCTGTTCCCTTCAGCGCCCACCAGAAATCGGCATCATCGGTCGTGATGCCGACGATCCAGGGTATGTCTTTGAACTCGCCGCTGGTGAAGTTCTTCCGCCATTGCCTGACCTCGGCGTTCGCGCACGCCGCAAAGATAGGCTCGAAGGGATCAATCATGGGAGTGCCGTCCCAGATGCCGTAACGGGTCGGCACACCTTTAATGACGTCCTTGATCGGCTGTTTGTAGCCGCAACGCTCAGGATGGTATGTCGCCTCGCCGGCAGGGCGCAGCATCATGATGAAGGGCATCTTCACCGCTGCTCCCTTCGGTCCGCTCCCCGTGTTGCCGACGGGCAGAAAGGCCAGGTGCGAGTAGTCGCCTACGACGTTGAAGCCCCAGGACTGAATTCGCTTCAGGGTGCGGTTGAACCATGACGCGCGATCGTGACCGTACGGCGCCATGATTGCCGGCTCAATGAAGCCGTAGGTGGCATTCTGCACGCCGCGCACATACAAGGCATTGCCCATGGGTGAGACGAAGTTCCAGCGCTTCACGCGGCCATCGCCCCGCGCCGCCTTTTCGATGCGGAAATAGCCCGTCGCGCCGCCCGGCGAGGGCAGCTCCGTCAGGCCGCCATAGATGTCGGTCGCGGGCGGAGGCGGCGGTTGGGGCGGCGTCCCGCCCGGTGAAGGCACCGGCGCACACAGTGCAGATGCGAGGAGCACTACCGTAGCCAATAAGGCCATTCTCATAATCGTTAATATACCCTGCGAGGTATCGCGCCTACTCTCTTTTACGGCTTGAACCCGACGCTCTCCCATAGCGGAGCCGGATCGTACAGCACTCCGTTGGCGACCACCCAGCGCACACTGCGAATATTGTGAATGTTGTCCAGCGGATTGGCATCCAGAATGTCTAGGTCGGCGCGCTTGCCCGCTTCCACCGTTCCGCTCTCGCCGTCAACTTTCATCACTCGCGCGGGCACCAGGGTCGCGGCCTGCAACGCTTCCATGGGCGCGAATCCGGCCCGCACGTAGAGCTCGATTTCGCGATAGACCGAATATCCCGGCACCGTCTGGTCGGTTCCGGCCACGATTGTCACCCCGGCCCGATGCAGCGCGCCAATGACCTCCAGGCGCCGCTGAAAACCGAGCTGCGCCAGCGCCGCCTGATCCGCAGGCACCCCGCCGTTGAGTTGCTCGCGGAGGACAGGCGCGACCTTGTCAACGCCGGGTTCCACCTCGCTGTAGGGCTTGTCGGCTGGCTGCGCAAGAAACTCCATGAGCGCGATCGTGGGATCAATCACGGTACCGTGCTGTTTAAAGAACTGCACAATCTGCTGACCGGCGGCCGAATTTACGTCGATGGACTCCAGTGCCTTCTTTCTTTCCTCTGGGCTGGCCTTGCGAAAGTTGAAACCTTTAGGAAGATAGAGATCGGCGATGTAGTGGATGTGATTGATTTGGTCCATGCCGTCGTTCACGCCATCGTAGGCCGTCATTCCGTTGGGAATGTGTCCGGTGACGGTCATGCCCAGGTGGTGTGCGTCGGCGCAGATCGCCTTTACGTTCTCCTCTTTCACTGAGCTGTAGATCTTCATCTGCTGGAAGCCGGCGTCGTGATATTTCTTCACCCACATGGCAGCATCGGCGGGCGAGTTGACGCGGGCAATGCCAATGGCCATGGTGCTGTCGCCATCCACAATGCCCGCCAGCAGCATGCGCGGCCCCAGCGCATTGCCGCTGTTCACCGCGTCGCGCACCGCGGTAATGAAGTCGAACTCATTGCCGACGTCGCGCACCGTGGTCACCCCGGCGGCCAGGTAGATCGGTCCCCACTCCACCTGCTCGTAGTGCGCGTGCATGTCCCAAAGGCCGGGAATGATGTACTTACCGCTCACATCAATCCGCTGCGCGTCCGCCGGCACCGTCACCTTGTCGCCGGGTCCCGCGGCGACGATCTTGCCGTCGCGCGTCACCACCGTGGCATTGGCCACAGGCGGCTTGACCGTGCCGTCAATGAGCGTCGCTCCAGTGAAGGCGAAGGTCCCGGTGCGCCGTCCCGGCAGCTTTTGGCTCATTTCCGCCAGCGTGGCCATTTCATCGCGAGCGGCGCTGGCCACAAAACTGGCCAGTGCAGGTTCGTACTCCTCACGCACCGCTTCGAAATGGTCGAACTCGGCGTCGGTGGAGACCAGCGCCGCGAGATTGTTGTCCCCATCCATCCAGAGCGTCTCAAGGCCCCAGATGAGGCCGCGCACGTTGTAGCGCTCCACCTGGATCTTGCGGCCGCCCACGTCTATGGTCTCGGGACCTCGATCCTGGATCTTCACTTCACCCGACGGCAGTGTGGCGAGCACCGCCGGAGACCCGTGAGCGCGCCAGTAGCGAATCATCGCCAACTGCATGGCCACCGGGGAATAGCCGGAAATCGTGAAGAACTTAGAGGGCGCAGTCACGGTCTTGCTCTGCATCGCCTGGCGAACGGTGATGCCGCCACTGCTCGCCTCAACTGCCGAATCAATGTCCGAATGACGCGATGTCTTGCCCTTGATGGCAAAGCTCTGCGGAGTGTAGTCCTCGGCCGCGCGCAGCGTGGCCGTGAGTGGGACTTTGGTTCCGCGATCGGTAAACAGGAAATCTGACTTCAGCGTCAGCGTGCTGCCGTCGCGCGTGATGGTGTAAGTCTCTTCCCCGATAGGCTGCTCGAACTTGTGCAGCCGAAACTTGCCGGTCTCATTTCCGGAGGCGGCTGGCTGCGCGTGCTGAGCGACGGACGAAACAGCGAGGAAGGCGAGGCAGAAAAGCGCTGCAACGGGCAGGAAACGGCGCTTGGAACTTGTCTCATGAATCGGTTCGGTTTGTATCAGGGCACCGCTTCCGCGCACTGCGGAAAGGTTCAGTCGGCCGCCGGTTTGTGTCAGGGCACGACCCTTCGGCAGGCTCAGGGCAGGCTTTCCAGTCGTGCCGAAGAGGGCACGTTTGCCAATCAGGGCTTTAGCCCCTGTAAAAGAGGTTCGCTCAGGGGCTGAAGCCCAAGTCCTTTGGGATCGTCGTGCGGCACGGCTAAAGCCATGCCCCGATACAAAGCAATTTATTAGGTAGGTTCTGGTTGGCAAGATTCCTCCCGAAAATTTTAAGACGCGAGTGCAGCAGACTGGATAGCACGCCCCACGGACGCCCTTCCATAGTACTCAAGTGTTTCACGCTGCGACGATTCCGCGTCCCGCACGGCCCTTAACCGAGCGTGGTTTCCGCCCCGTTTTCCTCACAATTCACACCCACTCACTTCACTGCACCGAGAACGGGCATTGAACCCGCCAGGCGGCGGGTCTAGAGTCCAGATAGCGCACGGCCGGGTTACTCTTTCGATTCGCCAGGTATCGGAGTAAAATACAATATGTAGTATTTCCCTCTTGACATCCACAAGATGATGGGAGTACTCTCCGTTTCCACGTGGTAATTCCGAGTCCTCCAATGGGAGCGTTCGGAAGGGTTCCTCCCCCGAAAACCGAAGCGGCAGAGGTGACCGCAGCGGCTGGCAGTTGGGCCCGAAGTTAGTTCCTCTAGGTTGGTTGAGAGCGATACGCAGGGTAGTTCTCCCTGCGAGGGCGCGGGGAGTTTGGAGCAGGGTTCCCCATCGCACTGCGGTGGGACAGCAAGGCCGACGAAGTCATCGCTGGAGCGATGGCATCAGCGGAGTTCCTTTCCAAGTCAATTGGCTGGCAGGCGGCACGAGCTGGCTTGCCGGGATACTGTTTGCGTAATCTCGATTGCGCGCCGCTTTTGCGCGCTGTGGGATGCCCGGCGGTGGCGGCAGACAGACAACAACGGGGGCCTCATCCTTGCCGGCGAATTGCGGCCGCAGACGAGGCCCCCACAACATTGTGCGCGTCAGATTGTTAGGACGGACTCTTGACGGGCAGGCTTGCCGAACCACGTCAGACACATTGCGACGAAGTGCAGATTAGAGTCGGCAGAATCAGAGTGCGAACGCGCAAAAGACCGAGTCCCGCTGTGCGGGACGAAAGATGATAGCCCAGCGCTTCAGCGCTGGGTAGGCAGGATTAAAGAACCCGAGTCCCTTCAGGGACGGCACAAATCAAGCGGGCCTTCAGACCCGCGACAGAATTCGATCAGGAGCACACACATGGCCGAAATCACCACCACGACGACAACGATGACCACCCCCGCCCCCGCGCAGAAGAAGAAGGCG
>JBKQKT010000718.1:0-3819 GCA_052147365.1 Candidatus Korobacteraceae bacterium
TGATTGGCCAGCAGCAGTTCGAGCATCGACTTGCGCGCCTGCTTGATCTTGTCGCTTTCGGTGGAGACGATCATGCCTTCGGTGACCGGCGTGGTACACGCCGTCTGAAGCTTGGGCATCTTCTCGATTTCCACCAGGCACATGCGGCAAGCGCCCTGCAGCGACAGGCCGGGGTAGTAGCAGAAGGATGGCACCTCGACGCCCGTGCTCTTGCAGGCCTCGATGAGGAGGGTTCCCGCAGGAACGGTGAGTTTCTTGCCGTCAACAGTTAGAGTTACATCAGCCATAAAAACCAGCAATTAGCAACTAGCAGTTAGCACTTAGCTGTCAGCAGTCAGCCGAATTAACCCTTCATTGCATCTGCCGAACGTTCTTAACACGGGCCAACGAGCATCGAGCTTCGCCCATGTCGCTCCTTTTCTCCCGAACCAGCACCCCTACGCCGCGTGTGCCGGTCTCGTAGATGAACGCGGTAGCGTCACGGCCAGCCACTCGACCACGTATTGCTTCGTCTGATGGTCTGGATCAAATTCGCTGAAATCTACACTGGTTGCGCTCGCATCCGGTATGGGTTCTCCAGCTTTTGCCGTCTCGACCAGGTACAACTCCATTGCCCCGCGCATGTTCGTGCGTGTGTCGTCTAATGTCTCGCCAAGCGAGCCACATCCGGGAATGTCGGGGGAGAACGCACTCCAGTTACTTGCACCTTTCTCGTAAACAACTAGATATTCTCGCGTCATTTCAATCCAGCCTTCTTCAGAATACTGTGAAGCAGTCCTTTGCCGATCTCTTTTCCGGCGTGGACGGGTACAACCAAGAGCCCGGGTTTGGCTGGATGACGCAAATGCATGTGGCTGCCCTTCTGGCCTGTCTTGTACCAGCCATCCGCTTCCAGTATCCGCAGTAGTTCTGTTGGTCTCACGGTGGCTCACACCGCTACCGCTTCCGCCACTTTCTCAAACGGGCACGGCTTGCCATCGAGATGGTCTTCGAATTCCTTCCGGTACTTCTCAATGTAGGAGATGATCGGCATCGCGGCCGCATCGCCCAGTGGGCAAAATGTGCGCCCGAGCATGTTCTCTGCCAGGTACTTCAGGTTGTCGATATCTTTCGCGACGCCGCCCCCGGCATGCATGCGCGTCAGCGTCTTCTTCATCCAGTCCGTCCCTTCGCGGCAGGGGATGCACCAGCCGCAACTCTCGTGCTGATAGAACTGCGTCACTCGCAGCGCGAACTTCACGATGCACATCTGATCGTCGATCACGATGACGCCGCCCGAGCCGAGCATCGAGCCGACTTTCAGCACCGCATCGAAATCCATCCCAACGTCAATCTCGTCCGGAGTGAGGATCTGCACCGACGATCCGCCCGGCACCACGCCCTTCAGGTTCTTGCCTTTCACCATGCCGCCCGCGACGTCGTAGATCATCTTCTTCAAGTTGTAGCCCATGGGCAGCTCGTATACGCCCGGCCGCTCGAGCTCGCCGCTCATGCAGAACAGCCGAGTGCCACCGTTGCGCGGCGTGCCCAGGCTGGCGAACCAGTCGCCGCCGCCAAGAATGATGTGTGGCACGCTGGCCAAGGACTCGGCGTTGTTGATAACCGTTGGGCCACCCCACAAGCCGACCACAGCAGGGAAGGGAGGACGAATGCGCGGCACACCGCGCTTGCCTTCCAGTGACTCCATCAGCGCTGACTCTTCGCCGACCTCATAGGCGCCCGCGCCAGAGTGAACGAAAATGTCGAGGTCCCTGCCTGAACTAAAGATGTTCTTGCCGATGAAACCGCGGGCGTAGGCGTCGGCTACCGCTTTCTCCATGATCTCGACCAGGTAACGGTACTCGCCGCGCAGGTAGATGTAACCCGTCTTGGCGCCGACGGCGAGCGCCGCGATCATGACGCCTTCAACGACAGCATGCGGATCATGCTCGAAGATCAGGCGGTCCTTGCACGTTCCGGGTTCGCTCTCATCGCCGTTGCACAACACATACTTTGGCTTGGCCGATTGCTTGGGCACAAACGACCATTTCAGACCGGTCGGAAATCCCGCGCCGCCGCGGCCACGCAGGTTCGACGCCTTTACTTCGTTGATGATGGCGTCCGGCTCCATGGAGAGCGCCTTCTGTAGGGCTTTGTAGCCATCCAGCTCGAGGTAGCGGTCGAGATTGGCCGCTCCCAGGCCGAAGCGCTTGGAGATGACCTTCACTTCATCGGGATGGGAAACGAGATATGCCATTCGCTGATGCGCCGGTCGGGTAGAGCGGGCCTTCAGGCCCGCGTCCACGCCGCACTTTATTTCCGGGGCTTTAGCCCCGACCAAAACCTGTCGCCGGCTGAAACCGGCTTACCAAACTAAAAGATCAGCCTTGACGCGAACCTAAAGGTTCGCTCTACCCAACCTGCTTCCTTGGACGCGGCGCTGAAGCGCCGCTCTGCCAAGTCTTCTACTGCTGCTCCTTCTTCTTAATCCCGTCAATCAGCTCGTCAATCTTCTCCGTGGTCAGGTTCTCGTGGAAGTCGTAATTCAGCATCAACGCCGGAGCCCAGGAACATGCCCCGATGCACTCCACTTCCTCCAAATGAAACAGCCCGTCCGGCGTTGATTCCTTGTTGCCGACACCAAGCTTCTTCTTGCAATGCTCGAACAGATCATCCGCGCCGCGCAGCAGGCAGCTCACATTAGTGCAGAGCTGGATGTTGTATTTTCCGACCGGATGAGTCCGCAGCATGGAGTAATAGCTGATGACGTTTCGCACTTCCAGGTCGGTCAAATCGGTGCGCTGCGCGATTTCGTGGATCGCCTCATCCGTCAGCGCGCCAATTTCATCCTGGATGTACAGCAGCATCGGCACCAGCGCGGAGCGCTTGGTCGGATAGTGTGTGACCATGGTGGTGAAGCGCTGTTCGAGTTGGTCGGAGAATTTCATTGTGAAGCAATTAGCAATTAGCAACTAGCAACTAGCAATTAGCCAAACCAACCCGGGTTCCGCCAATACTGCCCACTAGCAAATGCTAGTTGCTAGCTGCTAGTTGCTAGTAGCTATCTATCGACATCTCCCAGGATGATGTCGATGCTGCCAATGGCCGCCACCACGTCCGCGATGAGACGCCCCTCGCACATCTTGCGCAGCGTCTGTAAATTGGCGAAAGACGGCGAACGCATGTGCACGCGGTACGGTTTGGCGGTGCCGTCGGACACCACGTAATAGCCCATTTCGCCCCGTGGCGACTCAATCGGCATGTACACTTCGCCCGGCGGGACTGTGAATCCTTCCGTCACGATCTTGAAGTGATAGATGAGCGCTTCCATCTGCGTCTTCATCTTCTCGCGGTCGGGCAGCACCACGTGCGGCGCGTCGGCCTTCACCGGCCCTTCGGGAATGCCTTCCAGCGCCTGCGTGGCTATCTTCTGCGACTCGCGAAGTTCGGCCACTCGCACCAGGTAACGCGCATAAACGTCGCCGTCAGTCGAGATCGGCACGTTGAACTTGAAATTCTCATACCCGCTATATGGTAGGTCGCGCCGCAAATCCACGTCCACGCCGCTGCCGCGCATCGTCGGGCCTGTTGCACAGAGCGCGATTGCGTCGTCGTACGAGAGGTAGGCCACGCCCTTGGTGCGCTTCACCCAAATCGGATTGCTCGTCAGCAGGCTCTCGTACTCGTCAATGTTCGCAGGAAAGCGGTCGAGGAAGTCCTTCACGCGATCGAAAAAGCCAAGCGGCGGCTCCAGCGCCAGCCCGCCGATTCGGAAGTATGAGGTCATCATGCGCTGCCCTGAAACCGCTTCGAACAGGCGCAAAACGTCCTCGCGCTCGC
>JBKQKT010000719.1:0-10875 GCA_052147365.1 Candidatus Korobacteraceae bacterium
GAACCCGAATCGTTCGAGCACTACATTTGTACCCTGCGTGGTGCCGCGGTGACGCCCGGCGAATGGGCATCGGGCGTTAAGGTTCTGCAGGCCGGACGGGATGGGGCGGGATTTCAGTTTAATGTCCTTCGGCTCGCGGCGGTAATGAGGAGGGTTCGTCCGGCAGTCGTTCATTCCCGTAATTGGGGGGGCATTGAGGCCGTCATGGCTGCCCGGCTCGCCGGCGTTGCTGT
The DNA here is from genome assembly GCA_052147365.1 of Candidatus Korobacteraceae bacterium. Taxonomy (GTDB): domain Bacteria; phylum Acidobacteriota; class Terriglobia; order Terriglobales; family Acidobacteriaceae; genus Bog-257. The sequence continues at coordinate 234 of JBKQKT010000719.1, forward strand.
TGCAATCCATAGTGAACATGGCTACGAAATGGCAATGGCCTCCGGTTTGCCGCTACGCCAACTCCTGTTGCGGCATGGAGTGTACCGCGTTGCCAGTGCGGTGGCCGCGGTGACCAGTGACTTGCGCGATTACCACGCCGCACAGGCATGGTGGAATCCAGACGCGATTAAAGTTCTGCACAACGGAGTTGACGGGATGGAATTCAGCCCCCGTCCACAGGTACGCGATGCCGTGCGGCGACAATACGGCATTCCCACGGAGGCGGTCGTCCTCGGCTCCGTTGGGCGAGTTACGGTTCTGAAGGACTTTGCAACTTTATTGAAGGCGGCAGAGGCCCTAGCACCTGAAGCACCGCATGTGCGCGTCCTGCTGGTGGGGGCGGGTCCGGAACTTTCGCGACTTCAAAGTTACGCCGACTCGTCCCGGTTAGTAGGAAGAGTCGTCTTTACCGGCAAAGTTGAGCGTGTCGCCGATTTGCTTAACGCCATGGATATCTTTGTTCTCCCCACGCTGATGGAAGGTATGTCTAACACACTGTTGGAAGCTTTGGCCGTAGGTCTTCCCGCCATAGCAACTCGCGTGGGGGGCAATCCAGAAGTCTTATCCGAGGGGAGCTGCGGTTTTTTGTTCGCTGCGCAGGACGTGGCAGAGCTGGTCAGCCAACTTAGAACTTTGTTAAGGGATTCGCAACTGCGAGCCGACTTCGGCAAAGCAGCGCGAGAACGGGCGCTGCAGAACTTCAGCCTTCAGCAGATGCTCGGGCGTTACCGCGATCTGTATCTTGATTTGGCCATGCGCCGATCGGCGATGCTGGCTTCAACGGCATATGTGCGGAATTAGCGGCATTTTTGAATTCGATCAGGCCCGCGTTGTGGCACGGGAAACTGTGCACCGCATGAATGAGTCATTGCGTCACCGCGGACCCGATGATGAAGGCATCTTCGTCGGTCCCGGAATAGGACTGGGGCATCGGCGGCTCAGCATTATCGACGTAGCTGGTGGTCATCAGCCGCTCAGCAACGAGGACGGCACCATCTGGGTCCTCTTGAATGGCGAAATCTATAACTATGCCGATCTTCGCCAGGAACTCATTACCAAGGGGCACCGGTTTACAACCCGGTCCGATACCGAGGCTATCGTCCATCTATATGAGGAGTGCGGAGAAGAGTGCTTCGCGAAGCTGCGAGGCATGTTCGCGATTGTCATCTGGGACAGCAACCAGCGCCGTTTGCTGCTGGCGCGTGACCGCGTCGGTAAGAAGCCGCTTTACTACTATGCCGACCGCAATCGCATCATCTTTGGCTCTGAACTGAAAGCGATTCTCGCTGCGGACAGCATTCCACGTGCCGTTGATCCACTAGCGGTCTCTGACTACTTTTCGTTGTCCTATATTCCGGCTCCAAGGACCATCTACAAGAGCGTGCGCAAGCTGCAGCCCGCCCACTATCTAGTCGTGAACGCTGCTGGCCTACGTGAGGCGCCATATTGGCGATTGTCTTTCTCCAACGTTCAAAATCATACGGAAGCGGAGTGGTGCGAACTCATTCGCGAGCAGCTTTGCGAAGCCACGCGCGTACGTTTGATGAGCGAAGTACCGCTGGGGGCTTTCCTAAGCGGGGGTGTTGATTCCTCATCCATCGTCGCCATGATGAGCCGGTTGATGGACCGCCCGGTAACGACCTGTTCGATCGGTTTCAGCGCCCAGGAGTACGACGAGTAAAAATTCGCGCGACAAATCGCTTCCCAATTTAAGTCCGACCACCACGAAGACGTAGTGGAGGTCGAAGCGCTGGATGTCATCGACAAACTTGCGTGGCATTACGATGAGCCGTTTGCTGATTCCAGTGCTGTGCCGACGTACTACGTATCCAAGATAGCGCGCCGTCAGGTCACGGTGGCCCTTGGAGGAGACGGCGGAGACGAGAACTTTGCCGGTTACCGGCGCTATATCTTCGACCGGATGGAAAACCAGATGCGCAGCTTTGTGCCGGCATCGATACGACGGACCGTTTTCGGGCCCCTGGGCCGGTGGTATCCCGGCCTGGCGTGGGCGCCGCGCCCTCTCCGTGCCAAGGCAACGCTGCAATCCCTTTCACGGTCGCCGTTGGAGGGTTATTTCAATTCTGTTTCGGTATTCAGACCGGACGAAAAATCGCACCTGTTCACTCCGGATTTCCAGCGGCAGCTTGCCGACTACGATTCCCTTGATGTGTTGAGGAAGCACTATGACGAGGCGGACACAACGGACCCCTTGTCTCGCATCCAGTACGTCGATATCAAGACCTATTTGCCTGACGACATTCTTACCAAAGTGGACCGTGCGAGTATGGCGGTTTCTCTCGAACTCCGTGCGCCCATACTCGATCACAAATTCATGGAGCTTGTGGCCTCGATCCCATCCGATCTGAAACTGCGTGGCAGGACCGGGAAGTACATATTCAAGAAGGCAATGGAACCGCTTTTGCCACAAGACATCCTTTACCGTTCCAAACAGGGATTCGCCATTCCACTGAACCGCTGGTTCCGGCAAGAGTTAAAGGAGCTGGGCTACGAGCTCGTCGTGGCGAGCAACAAGGATGGTATTCTTGATGGTAATTACCTATCCAAAATTTGGAAGCAGCATCAGGCTGGCACGTTTGACCGGTCAGCATACCTGTGGACTGTCCTGATGTTTCGTAAGTGGCAGCAGGTATTTCAAGCCTAGCAAGGACTCATGGACCAGATTTACGGTATCTGCGAACCCGGCGCTCAACTCCAGACTGGAGAGTTAGCAGCGATGCACTTGGCCGCCAGACAGAAGCGGGATGGGGGAGAATCCTCGATCGGTGGAAATGGAGCCTTTCTGGCAGCGGGCCACCGCTTAAGTGTCGCGCCGATGGGAAAGCACCATGGCCTGTATGTGGCAGCGGATGCTGATTTTACAAATTACGATGCTCTGCTCGCCGAATATCAAAGCTCGAATGGCAGCGCCATAAGTTCCGCCGAGGATCTGGTTGTCATTTTATATGCGCAGCACGGTATGAGTTTTGTCGAGCGACTAGAGGGTGCGTTTTCGTTGGCGCTTTGGGATGCCCAACGTCAACGGCTCGTACTTGTCATCGATCGATTTGGTTTCAAGACGCTATATTGGTCGCTTGAGCACGGGAGAATTCTATTTTCCTCACGGCTGGATACCGTGGCGTGTTTGAAAGAGAGGCTGGAGGTTGACCCAGCCGCAGTGATGCAATTTCTGGTCCACACCGTTGTGCCTGCCCCACTCACGATTTACAAGGGCATCGAGCGGCTAGAGCCTGGGACAATGCTGGTTTACGAGCGCCAGCAGACTCGAAAGACCCGATATTGGGATCTGAACTACGAAGAATCACGCAACTCCGACATTCGTGAATGGTCCAGGGAACTTCAGGAATGTATGCGACAGGCAGTGCATTCGCACCTGATTGACTGCCGGCCTGGGCAGACCGGGGCATACCTGAGTGGAGGAACCGACAGCAGCAGCATAGCGGCATTTGCGAGCGAAGTACACTCCCCTTTCAATACATTCTCTATTTACTTTGAGAATCCGCGCTACGACGAGGCTGGTTTCTCGCGTCTGGCTGCTCGACACTTTCACACTCGACACCACGAGAAATGCCTGCAAGCGAGCGATGCTGCGCAAGCGATACTCAAACTCGTTGAATATTACGAGGAGCCCTTTGCCAATTCTTCGGCGGTCGGGGCGTATTACTGTGCCCAGCTGGCCCGCGAAAATGGCGTCGATTTGCTGTTGGCCGGTGACGGTGGCGATGAACTGTTCGCCGGAAACGAGCGTTACGCAACCGACAAGAAGTTCGCGGCTTACCATTCCATCCCGAGCATGGTGCGCCATGGAGTGATCAAGCCTGCCGCGGACTTCTTGCCCAAGGGTGGGCCGCTTTCCTACCCAGCTCGTTATATCCGCCGGGCGGAGATCCCTAATCCTCGGCGAATGTTGTCGTACAACTTTTTCCTTACCGAGGCTGACGGAGCGGTCTTCGAAGCCGATTTTATGGATCAGGCCAAACCAGAAAGTGCCGCCGGCATCGCTGAGGCGCACTTTGCCTCGGCGCCCCACGCTACCTCTGAGCTGAATCGGCTGCTGTATCTGGACGTTAAGATGACGCTCGCTGACAACGATCTCAGGAAAGTTACGGGAACCGCTGAACTGGCGGGAGTCCAGGTCCGGTATCCGTTATTGGACCGCCGTCTAGCGGAACTTTCCGGCCGCATTCCATCAAATCTCAAGCTCAGGGGTTTCGAGAAGCGCTACGTCTTCAAGCAGGCGATGAAGCATGTCCTTCCCGATCGGATACTTTATAAGAAAAAGCATGGGTTTGGCGTTCCGGTCGGATACTGGATGATTAACAGCGAGGAGATGAAGTCTATTGCCGCAGTTCTCGACGAGCCGCAAACCCGCCAGCGCGGCTATTTTCGGCCGGCGTTCTTGTCTCAGATCAAAGAACTCAACCACACCCACCCTGCCTATTATGGCGAAGTGCTGTGGGTAGCCCTTATCTTAGAGCTATGGCACCGTCGGCATCGGGGACACCTTACAGGGGAACCTGCGGCTTATGGAGTTGGAACCGCAAATGCAAGGTGAGGACCAGGAACGGCCCGCAACCCGTGATTGGCGGCATATGGTTGCCAATGGTCTTTACGAATCAGGGTTGTTGCGGGCTTTTCAGGTGGTTTCGCGCCACTGCGAATACGCTTCCGATAATGGCGGCGACCATTTAAGAAGAGTACAGAAACCGAAATATGCCGTACTCGGATATCACAGCGTCGGAACACATGGCTTGCCGTTGTATTGCAGGCTGCCCAGGCAGGTCTTTGCTGAGCAGATGAGGTATATCAAGCGTCATTATCGAGTTGTCTCTCTTCGGCAGATGACGGAGGAACTTGAGGACCCGAAGGCGCCGGGACAAAGTGTGGTGGTTACGTTCGATGATGGTTACTTAGGGACCTACACCGACGCCTTTCCGGTGCTCAAAGATTGTGCTATTCCGGCAACGATTTACCTGATCTCCGGCGCGGTCGAGAGTGGCAAGCTCGCTTGGTATGACCGAGTCTTCTTGGGATTTCGAAGCGCTCCATCGGAAGTGACCGTGAGTTTAGATGCCCCAAGGACTTTTCGATTAACCGATTTTGCCAGTCGCGTGGATGCCGCTACGATGGTTGTCTCCTATTTGCGTACATTGCCCGACGTGCAAAGGCAACGGTGGTGTGAGTCGTTCGAGAAAGCGATACCTGTGCCAAATGCCGAGCTGCTTGGCTCGATGATGAATTGGGACCAGGCTCGAGAAATGTGCCGTGCGGGGATTTCTTTTGGGTGTCACACGATAACTCATCCGGTTCTCAGTCGTCTCACACCGGCTGCTTTGCAGCAGGAAATTGCCGATTCAAAATGGTTGATAGAAAATCGCCTGGGCGTCCAGGTTGACGATTTCGCGTTCCCTTTTGGCAAGCCTGAAGACTGTGGCTCGGTTGGATCGACGGAGATGTCCAGAGTGGGGTTCCGCACGGCGATGACCACGATTGTGGGCATCAACGGACCGGGGCAAGACAGATTCCGGCTGCGGCGTATGGTTCAGGGAGAGGAACGTTCCATCGCGATTTTTGCTTACCGGCTACAGCGGTTGTTTTTTCGGCCCGTCGACGAGGAGTCGACTTCGCTTACAAGCCCCGCTCAAAGGTAGCTCTAGTACGGGTATAAATTCATGGCATTTCGGGACATCTTTGTAATTGTGGTCTGTCTGTTAGCCGCGCCATTGGCTCTGGTCAACGCTTACTTTGGCGTTGTGATGTGGTCCTGGATCGCATACTTCAACCCGCACCGGTACGCATGGGGTATCGCCAGGTACGGCTTTTTCCAACCCGCCCTGCTCATTGCAATTCCCACCCTGATCGGCACGATATTCGCTCAGAAAAACACCCGAATTTTTGTACGCGAAACGCTTCTCCTCGCGGCATTGTGGTTCTGGTTCATTTTCACGACGCTTTATATTACTTCTGTTCCCGAGTTTGCCGGCCACGTGCACGAGGCCAACCTGCACTTGCAGGAAGTCAGCAAAATATTGCTAATGACGTTCATCACGATCCTGCTGGTCACTTCGAAGAAGAAACTTCGAATTCTCGTATTGGTTATTTTGGCGAGCTTCGGACTCAAGGCATTTTTTGCAGCTCTGTTTTATCTCAAGACCGGCGGGGAATTCCAGATTTGGGGTCCAGAGGGATCGTTCATCTACGATAACAATGATTTCGCGCTGGCGATGAACATGACAATCCCCATGTTCTTTTTTATGGCGCGTGCAGAGTCAAAACAATGGGTTCGGATCATCCTGCGAGTAGTTATGGTGTGTGCGGCCATCTGCGTAATAGGAACATACTCGCGCGGCGGCCTACTCGGTCTTTCGGCAATAACCCTCGCACTTGTCGCGAAATCGCGGTACAAGGTTTTTAGCTTCCTCCTGGTTGCTATCGCTGTCCTGGGCGTGCTCACGCTCACCACCAGCACTTGGCACGATCGAATGAGTAAATTCTTGGAAGGCAACCTCGATGCGTCTGCTAACTCGCGCCTCGTGGCTTGGGGTGGCGGGTGGAACTTGGCCATGGAGTATCCGTTAACAGGAGGCGGCTTTGACGTGTACACGGACGAGGCCATATTTCCATCGTTTGTTCCTCGGAGTCTGAGAGGCGCTTTATACACTAAGGTTGGTCACCTGCACAGCTCTCATAGTGTCTATTTCGAATTGCTTGGAGAGCAGGGATTTGTCGGACTTGGATTATTTCTCTTGCTTTTGGGGTCGTGCTTTGCCAGCTTGCGCAAACTTCGTAAACAGATAGGGAGCGATGGAAAGTCGGAATGGGCCCAGCCATATGCGCAGATGTTTGAGGTCTCAATACTAGCTTTTATGGTCAATGGCGCGACGCTCGGAAGAGCATATTTCGATTTCTTGTATCAGATTATTGCGCTAGTTATCGTTGTGAAACTTCTGGTCACACGTGACCTTGAAGCAGAGACATGGGATGCACAGCCGGTGGAAAGACTGGAAGCAGTGGCAACATAAGAATAGATCCTGAGGGGCCCTTGGAATGGCGATTCTGTTTGACGCAGCATATGGAAAGATCGTTCGCGCGAGCGAGAAAACGCGGGCTCGCTTCGTGGGGGTTATAGTAGTTTCATTCTTGATGCTGCTGGGCGGGCAAGCCTCCGCACAGAGCTGGATTTGGACATCTGAAAAGGTAAACAGAGGTTCAAGTACTTCAATTGCTGTGGACGCCGACCAGAATCTTCATCTCACATACCTGACGAGGGAAGCCAAAGTGTTCTACGCCCTAAAACCGAGAGGGGCGTCAAAGTGGTTTTCGATTTTGGTGGTCGACTCAACCCACGCCAACGTGAACGTTTACCCGCAGGTGGCGGTGGATAAGAAAGACACGCCGCATATCTGCGTCTCATTTGGCGTATTAATGTATGTCACGCTAGCCAACCGTCAATGGGTGAAGCAGCAGATCGATCCCGGCTCTGGGGTTATTTCGTATCACTGTTCCATTGCAGTTTCGCCGGACGGCCAGCCGCACGTGGGCTGGTATCACGAGTATCTTCCTGGTGGGGCACAATACAGTCACTTTAGACACGCCGACTTGGAGAATGGTGTATGGGTGGTGCGTTCAGTTGACGGCGGTATTGCTGGCAAATGGAGTTCGATGGCCGTCGACGCAAAAGGGCTTCCACACGCAACCTATACGCAACTTGCTCATGGTGGCGACTTAAAGTACGCGGAATGGGACGGTAGTAATTGGAACTTGACGACCGTCGATTCGTCCGAGAACGCGAAGAGCTCGAGGGGCTTCGACAACAGCCTGGCTCTCTCTGCGGACGGTCGAGCGCACATCAGTTATTTCGATGGAAGGACATTGAAGTACGCCCACCAGGGGGAGCACGGAAAATGGATCATAGAGAAGGTTGACGTGGTCTCGTCCGGTTTTGACTACTACGGTGGCAGCACGACTGTCCTTCTCGATAGTAATGGCAATCCGCACATCGTCTATGGCGATTTTGGCGCTATTAAACATGCGTTCTGGGATGGCAAGAAATGGCAGATCGAGACGGTAGTTTCCGGCGCGGTGCAACAGTATAACAATGTTGACGCGGCAATCGGACGTGGAGACATCTTATATATCAGCTATCCAGATCCGGAAGACGGCTTCGTCAAAGTTGTTACCGGCAAACCTGGTTCCAGCGCCCCTGTGAACAAGAAGGAACCCACGAACTGAATCATTTTGCGGTCCGAGGAGGCGGCTTGGAAGCATTCGGTTTTCCCGCGTCAAATGGTGCGGTGCTCCATGTCTTGGACCACTCCTGGCCGGTCTTGAGCGGTTACAGCATACGCAGCCGAAATCTGATTGCATCTCAGCATCGTCTCGGTCAAGCCATCGTTGTGATAACCGGGCCTTTGCATCAAGTCGATGATCCTGATGCTGCCGACACGGTGCTGGATGGGGTTGATTACCGGCGTACTTTAGTCGCTGGTACTTTGGAAAGGTCTGCTGTCCAGAGGCGCTGGCCGGTCTTGCGCGAGTGGGTGACCGTTCGATGCCTTCGCGATCGCATTCTGGAATTGATTGACAGCCAGCCGGTATCCATCGTATATGCTCATTCGCCTGCCTTATGCGGACTGGCTGGCCTGCAGGCGGCACGCAGACGCGGTCTGCCTTTTGTCTATGAAATCCGCGCCTTCTGGGAAGATGCGGCGGTTGATCAAAGACGCACGCGGACCACATCGCTGCGATATCGTTTAGCCCGGGCTTTGGAGGACTATGTTGCCGGTAGAGCTGACGCGGTTGCGGTGATTGCCCAGCCAATGCTGGCCGAGCTTCGTGCGCGTGGTGTGCCGGGAGAAAAGCTCTTTCACGTACCGAATGGTGTCGATGCCGACCGGCTTACCCCGCTTGCTCGCGATACGCAGTTGGCCAACGAACTGGGTCTGGATGGCAGCCCGGTCTTCGGCTTTTTCGGGTCTTTGTATCGCTACGAGGGGGTCGCCTGGTTGATTCGTGCCGCGGCTGAGCTATACTCCCGTGGAAACCGATTTCAGTTGCTGATTATCGGCAGTGGTGAGGACGCAGGGCCCATAGGCAATGCCATCCGGGAACACGGCGCTGAAGGATATACTCGCCTCATCGATCGTGTGCCGCACGAGGATATAAGGCGATATTACTCGGTCGTGGACGTCATGGTATTTCCGCGACTGAGTGTTCGATTGACGGAAATGGTCACGCCCTTGAAACCGCTGGAGGCGATGTCGCTCAAGAAAGCCGTTCTCGCGAGTGACGTCGGCGGTCATCGCGAGTTGGTCGAACACGAAAACACCGGCTTGCTGTTCCGCTCGGAAGATGTTGCAGATTTTTGTGTTCAGGCGGAGCGTCTCACCTCCCAGCCCGAGCTTCGACAGCAACTCGGTGAACGCGGTCGGGAGATGGTTTTGCGCGACAAGGATTGGAAGGTGCTGGCGCGACGTTATCAGGCGATTTATGAGTTCGTCTCAAAGCAGCGTGGAAACGCGGCCAAGCTTATGACGCAGTCGGTAGCCGGTTCTTGCAACACTTAGCAGGAGGCAAAATCGGGGTCACATGACATCAGTATCTGGCCTTGCGAGCAGACTCTACGATTGGCTGGCCGCGTCTGATTCGTGTCAGAAAGCTGACGTCATTTTCGTGCTTGCGGGTCGGGAGAACCGCAAGCATTTTGCGGTCAGATTGTTTCAGGAGGGCTGGGCGCCCAGGCTGTTGCTCAGCGTCGGCCGCTTCGAGATTCGGCGTTTCTCTAACCTCAAATTGCCGACTTCGCTGGATCTGCTCGCTCTCGCTTCTGCGACTGAGCCCCGGCGCCGCCACTACTTCGTGACTTTTGGACCCGGGACCGCATCGGCACGGAGCATCGCTTTAAATCCATTTGGCACGTTACGGGAAATTCTGGCGTTTTCCGAGTGGCTCCGGGAGAACCGCTGCATTCGGTCGGTCACAATTGTCAGCAGTGGCTTCCATCTTAAACGAGTGCGCATGTGCTGTGAGCGCTTTCTTCCTGCCGGAACGAGGCTGAACTTCCTGGCGGTTCCTGAAGAGGGCCGATCCTTGCGTGTGCACTGGTGGCAGGAGCCAAAGGCGCGGAAATTGATCTTTGCAGAAGTACTGAAGGTCCTAGTGTATGACCTGCTTTGCCTAAGCACGGCGAGCAGAATGCATCCCGTAGCCAGGCTTTCCCAGGGACGATTAGGCGCGGAGCTTGTCAAGTTGGTATAAGACTGGGTGTGGTTTCGCTCGCAATTAGAGCGAGTACTGCTGATTCGAAGGGGCTGTAAACGTGAAGCGGTTGGAACGCGGTTGATGACAGCACACGGGAAACTACAATTCGCGGTTCGCAGTGCGGCGAGGGGTCGTAATTGATGAACCTCACCTCGTCCGCGCCCGTTTGTACCGCCGAACCCACTGTGGCGGATCAGCGCCAGGCTGCGACTTTGTGGATCCAATCCCTGGCGGGGCTGGCATTGGCTGGACTCGTCGCCATCTTCCTCTTGCGGTCCACCGCTGCTTCCATGGTCAAGATCTGGTATGGCAGCAACACGT
>JBKQKT010000720.1:0-21027 GCA_052147365.1 Candidatus Korobacteraceae bacterium
TTCCGGCGTGATGGCCAGCGCGATGGCATCGCCGATGGCCTCGTGGAAGCCATCATTAGCGCCACCCTTGAATAGCAGCGGCTGGTTTTCGTAGGCGCGCTGGTAGAAGTTGTGTCCCAACTCATGGTGAATGGTTACGAAATCCTCGCCGCGCACCTGGATGCACATCTTCAAGCGCACGTCGTGGAAGTTGTCAATGTCCCAGGCGCTGGCGTGGCAGACGACTTCGCGGTCCTTCGGCTTCACAAATAACGAGCGCTCCCAGAACGTCTTGGGCAGCGGCGCAAATCCCATCGAGGTGAAGAAGCCCTCGCCGTACTTCACCATGCCAATAGGGTCAACGTTCTTCGCCTTCAGCAGGTCGGTAACGTCATACGGCTGCTTCTGCTGCGGCGGGGCGACCAGCGTGAAAATGTTGCCCCACTCCTGCGCCCACGGATTGCCCAGCAGGTCGGCGCGAATCATGCCGTTCGCATCAACCGCCGTGGGACCATACTTCTCCACCAGCTTGGCCCGCACGTAGGCATGCAGCGAGTCGTAGAGCGGCTTCACCTGCTGCCACAGGCGCTCGACCTCCTGCGAAAACTGCTCCGGCGTCATGTCGTAGCCCGCGCGCCACATCGCGCTCAGGTCTTTGAATCCCATTTCACGCGCGCCTTTGTTGCCCAGCTCAACCCAGCGTGAATAGCGGTCGCGCATCGGCGGAGAGATGGTGCGCCAGCCGATCCACAGGTCTTGCAGTTCACCGGGATCAGTGCTGCTCGCCATGATGCGCTCGATGGCACCGATATCGAGGCACTCACCCGCGTGCTTGCCGGTCTTTGGGCAGTATTTGCCCTTGCCGTAATCGGCCTCAAGCGACGTACCGATGCGGGCCAACTCAGCCAGCTCCTTGGGATCGCTCGGCGCCGGCGCGGGCACCGCCGCTGAAAGCTTTAACAGCAGCATCTTGCGCGCCAGCACCTCTGGCAGCTTCAGGTTGTCGTAGCGGGTGGCCTGCTTGGCCAGCTTCGTGGTCGCTCCAATCAAGACTTCGTTGGCGTCGGCGGCCATCTGCTCGGTGTCGTCGGTGATGAAGTTGGCCTGCACCCACGCGGCGCGGCCGGCCTTCACGGTGAGGTCCTGGAGCTGGACTTCGGCGTCGTGGATGAACTGCTCCGCCTCGGCAACCGTCGGCGGGCCTAAATGGGTTGTGGCGTGCGGATCGGTTATCGCAGTTTGAGCATTCATAAGAGCACCAGAAAGAATCAACACTAGAAGAAATATTGGGATAACTGAGAACGTGCGGGCGGCTTTGCCCATGGCAAGCGACCTCCGGGAACCTATTGTAAATGGCGGAGAGGCCACGGGCCGCTCTTTACGGCTGAACCGAATCACTGCCAACACGCCTGCACCAATAACGCGGCCCCAATCAACACCAGGCCGAGGTGTACGTACTTGATAAAAGCTTCACCATGCAGGCGACGATTCACCATTCGCCCGACCAGGACGGCGGGCAAGACTAGCGCCAACGACAAGAAGTAGTAGTGGGTCACGATGGGCACCCAGAGGCCAGCCGCCCAATAGCCTCCCATGCCGATAATGCTGGCCGGCAGAAAGTATCCCTGCAAGGTTGCCCGGAAATGCTGCGCCGACCAGCGGCGCATTGCCCCGTAGATGGCGAGCGGCGGCCCGTTCATGCCGTAAGCCCCGCCCAGCACGCCGGCGCAGAAGCCGCAGCCGAGGAGCCATGCCCGGCTGTCGCTGTGCAGCTCCGGCGGTCTGCGGCCGATCAACGCGTACAGCGAAAACGCCATGATAATGACCGCCAGAGTGCCTTTGACGGCTCGGTGATTGCCGGCGGTCAGAAGGGCGAGGCCCAGCGGAATACCGAACAGCGTCGAAAGCACCAGCCAGCCCGCGCTGCGCACGTGGATCTTTCGCCAGTCTTGCACCACGATGACGGCGGCGATGGTTATGGAAACCAGCACAGCTAGCGGGGCCGCAACTCTAACTGGAAGGCGCAGGGCAAGCAACGGAACGGCGACGAGCGCCTCGCCGAATCCGAAGACCGATCGGATCAGTGTCGCGACCAGAAGTACAAGTAGGATATAGAGAGTGGTGCTGTCCATCCATTCTCCAGCCGCTTATCAGCACCACGCAAAGAGGGCCTTGCGGCTATTGGACATTCAGATTCGGTTTCCCCGCCACACGAGTCCCACCGACCGTAGAGCTCCGCTGAGCCGAGTGCCCAAGCTGCCGGCGAATAGCAGATCCACAAAGCCGCCCATCTGCCGTTTCAGCTTTTGATCGTAGCCGAACCACCAGGGTTTAGGAACGCCCGGGAACAGGTCCACATCCACGTGCTTCACCTGCACCATCTCTGCCATGCCCATCTCACCGTGGGTGCGGCCGATGCCGCTGAACTTGAATCCGCCGTGCGGCGCCTCTGCAATACCGAAGCACGAGACAACGTCATTAACCATTACTGTGCCCGCCTTCAGCCTCGCTGCCATGCGCTCGCCGCGGCCGCGGTCGCGCGTCCACACGCTGGCGGCCAGGCCAAAGTCGCTGTCGTTGGCCAGTCGCACCGCTTCGTCATCGGTGTCGAAGGGCGCCACCGGCAACACCGGCCCGAAGGTCTCCTCGCGCATGATGCGCATGTCTTGAGTCATGTCCGCCAGCAACGTCGGCGCATAGAAGTTTGGCCCGAGTCCTGGCAGGCGCTTGCCGCCCAGCAGAAGGCGCGCTCCGTGGCCCACCGCATCATTCACCTGGTCTTCAACAATGCGCAACTGGCGCTCGCTGATGAGCGGGCCTTGCTCAACTTCAGAATCGATACCGTTCCCCACGCGCAGTTTGGCAATCTTGCTGCGGCAGGCTTCGAGGAACTCATCGTAAAGCCTGCGATGGACGTAACAGCGCTCGACGGAGAGACATGTTTGCCCGGCGTTCACGAACGCGCCCCACACCGCGCCGCTGGAGGCGATGTCCACATTGGCGTCGTCGAGGACGAGCATGGGATCCTTGCCGCCTAACTCCAGCACCACGGGCAATAGCTTCTTCGCGGCCGCCTCTCCTACGCGCCGGCCCGTTGGAACGCTGCCCGTGAACATGAGCTTGTCGATTGGCGCGTCGATCAGAGCCGCCCCAGCCGGCCCTTCGCCGACAACCACCTGCATGAGGTCGGGATTCAAGCCAGCCGCATGCAGTAAGCGCTGCAGCTCAAGCGCGATCAACGGCGTGAACTCCGACGGCTTGAGCACGACCGCATTGCCCGTGACCAGCGCCGCGAGCGTCTCAACCGCCGGAATCGAGAACGGATAATTCCACGGCGAGATAATGCCGATCACCCCGAAGGGCTCGCGCACCAGCTTGCCGCGCTTCATCTTCATCACCGGGTTGCCGTGCGGAAGACGCTCTTCGCGAAGGAACTGGTACGCATTGTGAATGCAGAACTCCGCGGCATCGAGCACGACAAGAATCTCGGTGACCAGCGCTTCCACGACGGGTTTGCCAGCCTCACGGCATATGAGACTGGCCACCTCGTCGCGGTGTTCGCTCAAAAGCTGCTGAAACCGCCGCACCACGGCGATCCGTTCGCTTAACGGCGTTGCTTCCCACAACGGCTGCGCCTGCTTGGCGTGAAGCACCGCATTCTGGACATCAGCGGTGCTGGCGCACGCTAACTCACCCAACACTTCTCCGGTGGCCGGATTCGTGGTTACGATAATGCTGTTTCCCACGACGGATGTTTGAGTAGCCATGCCTAATATTCAACGCTCACCAGGTAAAGTCCGCAAGCTGGAGCGGTGGGCCCAGCGGCGCGGCGATCGTGCGCCTCGAGGATCCTGGCCACATCCTCGATCTCCAGTGCGCCTTTGCCAACCTGGAGAAATGTGCCGATCAGATTGCGCACCATGTGGTGCAGAAATCCATCGCCGCGCACCGTGTAAGTCAGTTCCTCATCGGTCCTCACCCACTGGGACGAATGTATGGTGCGAATGTTCGTAATGCCCAGCGACTCGCCTGCCTCCTCATCCTGCTGATTGCCGGCGATGCGCGCTGTGCGATCCGGATCAGAGGCCGCGAATGAAGTGAAGTCGTGTGTGCCAACGACGTACTGGGAGGAGCGCAAGAGCGCCTCTTCGTCCATCGGATAGGGATCGTGATAGACATATCGAGCGAGAAACGGCGGACAAATGTCACTCCGGTAGATTCGGTAGCGATACGTTTTTGCTAATGCGGTGTGCCGGGCGTGGAAGTGCTCATCGACCGTTTCTACCGAAGTCACCCGTATGGATGGCGGCAGAACGTCGTTCAGGGCCGTAATCAGATTGCGCTCCGGGATGGGAGACTCCAGCGCCACGGACGCGACTTGAGCGAGAGCGTGAACTCCCGCATCCGTTCGCCCCGAGCCCTGTGGCAGGGCCTCTTCGCCCGTGAGCCGCTTGATGCATTCGGCCAGGGTGCCTTGCACGGTCGGCAGCCCGGGCTGAATCTGCCATCCGTGAAACTCCGATCCGTCGTAGGCCAGCGTTATTTTGAAAGTGCGGCTCACATTCACTCGTTGTGTGTGAAACCACTCTTGTTGTTGTTTTGTAAAGCTATGTTAAGCATTGTTAAGCGTCGCGAATGACCCTTGTGTGTCAGCTATACTATGCCATCCTGCGGCTTGCGATGTTGCAAGCATTCTTTAGCCCCTGCGGGGTCATCTTGAGACGATTCTTCGCAACTCTTCCAACAGCAGAGATCAACGACAGCATCAAAGATTTCAACAAACCAATACAAGAGTTTCAGCTTCAGCTCCTGGAGATAAAGGAATGTCTGTTTCCAAGCACGTGAATCCGCTGCCCACAAAACTAGTCAAGCTGCTTCTGTTTTGTTTGCTCGCTGCGACGAGCTTCGCCCAGGATCCAGCCCCGCAGGCCACCTCTCCAGCCGGCCCGCCGCTTACGCCGTTGCCGCAGGCGCCAATGCCGCAGCGCAACGCCCATCCCTATTCCGATCTGGATTACAGCCGCGGCAAAAAGCAGTGGCCGAACCCGTTCGTCGTGTACGGCACGCGCGAGGTTGCACCGCTCAACGTGGCCAACAGCGGGCGCACAGATCGCCTCCTGCTTGACGGCAAGTTGTACCTTTCGCTCAACGACGCAGTCGCCATGGCGCTGGAAGACAATCTTGACATTGGCATTCAGCGCTACAACCTGTCGATAGCCGACACAGACATTCTGCGCACCAGTTCCGGCGCAGTGGCTCTCGGTGTGAACGCCGGCCTGGTCCAGGGCACACCCGGTGGACAAACAGGTACAACCTCGGCCGGTGGTACGGGAACCTCCACGACAGGCTCGACCGGCGGAGGTGTTGGCGGCACCACCATCGGCGTCGGCGGCGCCGGCGCGGGCGTGGGCGGCATTGTCGCGTCCACCCAGGGCGAAGGACCGCCAATCGACAACTTTGACCCGGTGATCACCGGCACGGTATCCGAGGAGCACGCCATCACTCCGGAGGCGAACACGGTGTTCACGGGCACGCCCTCGCTCGACCAGAACACGACGACGGCAAACTTCCTCTACAGCCAGGGGTTCTCCACTGGGACGTTGATGACTGTGGCTTTCAACAACAGCCGTGTCGCTTCCAACGCCCTTTTCAACACCTTGAATCCGAACCTGACGCCAAACTTCCGCTTGGAACTGCGGCAGCACTTGCTCTCGGGCTTCGGCTACGATCCCAACCTGCGTTGGATCCGCATTGCCCGCAACAACAAGGAGATTGAAGACGTTACCTTCCGGTTGCAGGTCATCCAGACGGTGTCGCAGATCGAGAACATCTACTGGGACTTGGTGAACGCCTACTCCAACGTGACCGTACAACAGCGTGCGCTGGACCTCGCCCTCAAGACGCTTTCCGACAATCAGAAGCAGGTTGCGGCCGGAACCCTAGCTCCCTTGACAGTTGTACAGGCCCAGAGCGCGGTCGCCACCGCACAGCAAAACCTGATTGCCGCCCAGGTGAACCTTCAGCTCCAGCAACTGCTCATGAAGAACGCCATCACTCGCAACATGGCGGACCCCATCCTGGCTGTCGCGCCGGTCATTCCCACCGACACCTTGAATATCACCCAGCCGTACCAGGTGGCTACCGTGGAGGACCTCATCAACGCAGCCCTTCAGCAGCGCCCGGAAATCGCCACCGCGCGCCTTACGCTCACCAACGCGGAGATCTCCCGCAAATCGATTCGCAATCAGTTGCTGCCCACCGTGGACCTGTACGCGTTTTATGGGGCGTCAGCACTGTCCGGAGTGCAGAACCCATTGTGCACCAATGCCAACCGCGGTTGCCTGCCACCAGGAACCATCCCACCGACGAGCTACTGGGATGCGTTCCAGAACCTGTACAACGGCTCTGCGCCGGACAAGGGTGTGGGCGTGAACATCAACATCAATCTACGCAACCGCCAGACCCAGGCCGACCAAGTGCGCTCGGTCTTGGAATATCGCCAGGGTCAGATGAGCCTGCAGCAAACCGAGAACACCATCCGGCTGCAGGTGCGTCAGGCGCAGTTCGCTTTGCAGCAGAACTACGTCGCGCTGCAGGCCGCGATTGCGGCGCGTGACTACGCTGCGCAGAATCTGGACGCCGAGCAGAAGAAACTTCGCATGGGGGCTTCCACCAGCACGCTGGTGTTGCAGGCGTCGAGCGCCTTGACGCAAGCCGAGTCGAATGTGCTGGCCGCGGCCACCAACTATGAGAAGTCGAAGGTGCAGCTTGACCTGTCCACCGCGGACACGCTGGCCAAGCTCGGTATAGACCTTACCGACGCAGAAGCCGCGAAGGTCCAACATATGCCGAAGGTCCCCGGTGTCGTGCCTGCCAACACCAACGACTGGACGCAGCCGAATGTAAAGCCCATCCCGGTTCCAGGAGTCAACACTCCGGAACAGCCAAATATGTCTCCGCAGAATCCGCCACAGGGGCGGGAACCGCTCCAAGCGCCGCCGCATTGAGGAGGCGAAGGGTGGAAGCGCCGGGCGAACGGGTCTCCAGCGAGTGCCGCTTTTGCACTCGTTGGGGCAGTTCAGCCCGCCGAATGGACGGAGGAAAGGAATGGGGCTTTAAGCTCACGATGCCGACGTTGACTAGACCAGGAGCGGTTCGCGATTGCGCGAGGGTTTCCGTGGATCAGCAAACTGACACACTGGGGTTCGAAATGAGCACCACTGATCCGTCGCGGCCGACACCGCTGAGAAGAACGACAAATGCAGCAGCTTGAGCAAAACTCCGCGCGTGTCCGGAGGATTTCAAAGCTGGGGGAGGATAAATTACTGGCTCGATTGCCGGTTAGAGCAACCGAGCCTTATGTTTACTGGCACTGGTTCATGCTGGTGCTGTAGTGCTGGTAGCCTCCGCACGTCGCCAGCAGGAAGGCGTTCATGGCCGTGTCGGCCTGGGTCCATTCAGAGTTCGGAGTAGCCTGCGTGCCGCAGGCCTGATATGACTGTAGATCAAGCGCGGCGTAGCGGGCAGTATACTGCGCTATGCGTAATTCCATAGCTTGGTACTGCTGAGCGAAGGTCAGGTACGGGGCGTTGACGCAGTTGTTGGCGCTGGTGTCATAGAACTGGGTGGAATCGCCGCCGCACAGTGGGTCCACAAACGAGTTGAAGTTCGAATCTGCTGTTTTCCATGCAGCCGTCACCTCAGGCGTTCCGCCGCAGGCTTGGAGCGCGGCGTCGAAGGTGTCATACCTACCCTCGAACTGGGCAAGCCGAAGCTGCAAAGCCTGCATCTGCTGGCTCGGGGTCATTACCGGAGGGCTGCCTGCAAACACGGTTGTGGCAAGCAGTAAGACGAAGACTACTACAGAGACGGGTTTCATGTTCTTCTCCTTTGGGTTTGGATTCCGTCGGCGCATGGTGAAAAGACGAGCCGTTTGGGGGAAAACCCCCTGGGCAGTTCGGAAAATCCCCTCGGCCAAGGGAAACCTAACACTGCTTATGACAGCGTTCTCATTTTGTGTCTAGACCACTGAGGTCTAAAGAGTTAGCCACCTTAGCAATAGGCAAATGGCTGGCTTCGCGATCAGTCCTATGGGCACTTTCGTGGCCTGAAATCTTTGGACGATGTTTCTTTACAGTAACTTTCTTGTGGTGACTGACGTAGTTCGTAACGGCACTTTATGGCCAGCAAAGGTCGTAGCCAATTAAGAAAAAAATTAATAAGATTCGCGCCCATTTTGGGAACCGGTTCAGCATGGATTCCCGGCACGCAATGGAGTTCGGGTAAACACCGAGGCTCGTCCATAAAGGCGACTGCCATGCCTGGATGTAGATCTCACTGAGCTTTAGAAAGGCGGATATCCGAGCTAAGTTACGAAGAGCTGGCGACCAAATTCGCGGAGCTGCCGGAGGCCGGCGACAGGGGCTCAATGTACTTCAAAATCTCGGCCAAGGCAGTGTCAGCGCGTACGGGCTGGGGCCCTATCCAGTCACGCTTTATTAATCTTGGAACTCCTCAGTGCGAACGATCACTAAGGTATTCTTTAATGCTAGCGTAGCCAGCTCATGTTACCCTCAGGCTCCTTACGTGGACGAGCAACTCAAATCGTTATTGACATGAATTGTCATTACCCAACGCTCGGTTTTTCGGCGCGACCGATCTGGGTTAGGATGAGAGGCACAAAAATGAGTAGGTTGTCTTTACAGTGCCAATACTCGAATTTCGGCATCTGAGTCCCGACAGGAGCTAGATGGTTACCCTGCCCAAAATGCTACGAAAGTACAGTTGCCCAACGATTACCTTCGTAATCTTGACAACCCGCAGCCTTGCCCTAAGCTTGGAGCATCCCCGGCGAACGCTGGGAGATGTCCTCACCCGCCCCAGGCGTGGCCAATCGCTCTTCCGCCGGAGCAGTCGCATGTCCCGGTTCTTTACATCTGGCCCACCAACGAATGCGTTTGGGTCGTTTGTGACATTTTAGCCCGGTCAAGCAACCCAAGGAGATGCCATGAAGAGTAAGTCTGCGGTCTTCAAGCTAAGCGTGTGTGCCATTTTTTTGCTGGCGTTGATGTTAGCGGTTCTGACATCGGCGCAGGAACCAGCCGCGCAGCCTGCAGTACTCACCTCTCCAGACGTGAACGGCCCGCTCCATTTCGATCTGTCGCGGCCGCTCCGTGACATGGCGACCGAAGTCCCAAGCCCCTCAGGTGCCCACGTCGCGCCACCGGTCCGCTACCCGAAGCTGCAGCTACTGAAGGAAGCCGCTCAGGGCGGACAAGCGATGGAAGACGGGGCCATTCAGACGTCCAGTGGCCCGTTGGTGAGCGCCATCGTGGGTCTCAATCTCTTGGGAGTGGGTAACGGCTTCCCTGGCTACTCCGTTCCGGATGCTCCGACAGACGTGAACCTGGCAGTCGGAGACACCCAGGTTTTGCAGTGGGTGAACGTGTCGTACGCCATTTTTGACAAGGTCACTGGCGCCGTCATTATGGGTCCAGTCCTCGGCAATGCCTTTTGGTCAGGATTCGGCGGGGCCTGCCAAACCAGCAACAGCGGCGACATCATAGCGCAGTGGGACAAAGTTGCTCATCGCTGGGTGGTGACCCAGAACGTGTTTTCGTCGCCCTACATGACTTGTGTCGCCGTTTCGACGACCCCGGACGCAACGGGCACGTACTACCGTTTCGCGTATCCTCAGCCTGGTTTTCCCGATTATCCCAAGTGGGGTATATGGTCCGACGCCTATTACCAGAGCCAGAACAACTTTGGGGCGTCAGGCGACAGCTACGTTGGCGCGTACGCCTGCGCTTATGAACGGGCCAAAATGTTAGTCGGCGATTCGACGGCAAAGCAAATCTGCTTCCAGACTGGCACCTACGACGACAGCCTTTTGCCCGCTGATCTCGACTCTGTTGGCACACCGCCTCCCTCGGGTCAGCAAGAGCTTTTCCTGGGCAGCATCGACAATGGAGTTCCTTACATTTACCAGTATCTGTTCCATGTGGATTTCACGACGCCGTCGAACTCCACTTTCGCCGGAGAAGGCGGGAGCATGCCAATTGCTGGCGTGGCGCGGTTCGACTTGCCGTGCAGTGGTTACTTGCCCTGTATCCCCCAGAAAGGTGTCACGGATCTGCTGGACCCACTGGGCGATCGCCTGATGTACCGGCTGGCTTACCGCAATTTTAGCGGCGAC
The DNA here is from genome assembly GCA_052147365.1 of Candidatus Korobacteraceae bacterium. Lineage (GTDB taxonomy): Bacteria > Acidobacteriota > Terriglobia > Terriglobales > Acidobacteriaceae > Bog-257. The sequence continues at coordinate 10,175 of JBKQKT010000720.1, forward strand.
CACCAAACCTGGCTGGTCAACCATTCCATTGTTGCCGGCAGCTCCGTCGGCGCGAGATGGTATGAGTTCCGCGCGCCGGAAAACTCTACCAGCCTGTCGGTGTACCAGCAGGGTACCTTCGCCCCCGACAGCAACTACCGATGGATGGGCTCGATCGCCATGGACAGCGCACAGGACATCGCTCTGGGTTACAGCGTTTCGAGCTCGAGCCTGTATCCCTCCATCAGCTTTACCGGCCGTGTGCCGGGCGATGCGCTTGGCACAATGGAGGCTGAGGCTTCACTCGTGGCCGGCAGCGGCTCGCAGACTGACACCGGCGATCGCTGGGGTGACTACACCAGCATGGCAATCGATGCCGCCGACGATTGCACCTTCTGGTACACCAACCAGTACTACTTGGTAACGGCCACATTCGATTGGAGCACTCGCCTGGTGTCCTTAAAATTCCCTGGTTGCGGCGGCCCTCCTCCGCCTAACTTCTGGATCTCAGCTTCGCCGTCTTCGCTGAGTATTGCACAAGGTAATCAGGGAACCTCCACGATCACGACGACTATCAGTGGAGGCTTCAACAGCGCCATCACTCTCTCGACGTCAGGGGTGCCGTCTGGCACGACGGTCACCTTTAATACCAACCCAATTCCCGCTCCAGGCAATGGCAGCTCGACCATGACCATCACGGTCGGCGCCAGCACGGCGACGGGAACTTATCCAATTACAGTGATCGGCAACGGCGGCGGCATTCAACAAAACGCAACCGTGACACTGACCGTGACGGCACAAATACAGCCGAGCTTCACGATTTCGGCTTCGCCGTCTTCGGTCACGATCCAGCCAGGCAACCAGGGAGCCTCGACGATTACGGCGACAATCAGCGGCGGTTTTGGCAGCGCCATCAGTCTGTCGGCTTCTGGAGCGCCGTCAGGTACCACAGTTAGTTTCAATCCCAACCCGATACCGGCTCCGGGCTCGGGCAGCTCGACCATGACCATCATGGTAGGAAGCAGTACGCCCACAGGAACATATCCGATCACGGTGACGGGCAACGGCGGCGGCATCCAGCAAAACACCACGGTTAACTTGACGGTGACTGCACTGCAGGTTTACGACTGCGGGTTTAACTTTCGAGGAACTATGTCTTACATCACCGACGAAGCTTATGCGGTCGCGGTGCTGGGAGAGATAACGCAACAGAACAAACTCAACGGAAACGGCATCCCTTGCCCCTACTTTTGGGTTACCAGCGCGCACCTCGGAGAAGCTAACAGAAGCACGTCGGTAGATGCTCGACTGGCAGGCGTCAACCGGGTGAACAGCGTCAACACCACCGACGAGTTCGACATTACGCTACCGATCGCAGGCAGTTACAATATCGGCCTGGCTTTCGGGGACGACACCGGCAACTGGGGCGGAGCTGGTGTCGGTGTTGCTTTTAAAGACGGCTCAAGTTCCCTGTTCTCGGTTGTGCTTTCGGGCTCAGGAACCCCGGGCAGTTTCTACGATGCTACAGGTGTTTTGTATACGGCAGCGCAGTGGCCATCCAGTAATCAAGAACAATCCGTGGTTATGAGCGGAACGACTCTGCGGGTTCTGCTGACCAGCGGGCCGTCGTCCCTAGCGCCAATTGCCCATATTCGCGTTACGGGAGTACCAAACTTCGCCATCGCGGCCTCGCCGGGCTCGCTCAGCATCGCTCAGGGCAATCAGGGCGCGTCCACGATCACGACGACGGTTAGCGGTGGCTTCAACAGCGCCATCAGCCTGTCCGCTTCAGGAGCGCCGTCAGGCACCACGGTGAGTTTCAATCCCAACCCGATACCGGCTCCGGGCTCGGGTAACTCGACCATGACCATTACGGTGGGGAGCAGCACGCCCACGGGGACCTACCCGATCACGGTGACCGGCAGCAGTGGAGGCATCCAGCAAAACACCACCGTAACACTTACGGTGACGGCCGCGCCGAACTTCACGATCTCGGCCTCGCCGTCGTCGCTCAGCGTTGTGCAAGGAAATCAAGGCACGTCCACGATCACGACGACCGTTAGCGGTGGCTTCAACAGCGCCATCAGCCTGTCCGCTTCAGGAGCGCCGTCAGGCACCACCGTGAGTTTCAATCCCAACCCGATACCGGCTCCAGGCTCGGGCAACTCGACCATGACCATCACGGTGGGGAGCAGCACGCCAACAGGCACTTATCCGATTACGGTGATCGGCAGCAGTGGAGGCATCCAGCAAAACACGACCTTGACACTGACCGTGACGGCACAACAACTGCCGAACTTCACAATCTCAGCCTCACCGTCGTCGCTCAGTGTTGTGCAAGGAAATCAAGGCACGTCCACGATCACGACAACCGTTAGCGGTGGCTTCAACAGCGCCATCAGCCTGTCGGCTTCAGGAGCGCCGTCAGGTATAACGGTGAGTTTCAATCCCAACCCGATTCCAGCGCCAGGTACGGGCAGCTCGACGATGACCATCATGGTAGGCGGCAGCACGGCTCCCGGAACCTACCCCATTACCGTGACCGGCAATGGCGGCGGTATCCAGCAAAATACCACCGTTACCTTGACGGTTAGTGCCGCTGGAGGTTGGCAGCAAGGCTTTGACTTCCGAAACACCGCAGGCTTCGTAACCGATCCTGCGGGTGATACTTATGTGCTTGCTACCACGGCCTATCCGACTAAAGTCAATGGGGTGACGTTTGGTTGGTTGCAAACTCCCGTGCAAGCCAGGGATCGTAATGCGCAGTTAGACCCGCGCCTGGCGGGAATCAACTTCGTGAACAATGGCTCGCCGGCCACATTCGATGTGGATCTGCCATCTCCAGGTACTTACAGTCTCTCTGTGGCTCTGGGCGATGCCGGCTATCAGCAATGTTGGGTACAGTGCCAAGTGCAGTTTCTGGATGGCACCACGGTGCTGGCTACGCTGACTGTAGGGTCCACCCAACTGGGCTACTTCTATGATGCGCAGGGGAAGAACTGGTCGGCGGCAGCGTGGCCGACCAGCAACCTCAGCCAGCAGGTGACACTGACGGGAACGCACCTGACGGCGGTGGTGGGTACGAACAAGGCCACGGGAGATTTCACTACGATTGCCTTCCTGGGGGTGACGCAAGTCCAGTAGCGGTGACGCCCATCTCGCGGAAGCACGGCGCCCGCAGGCTTCAACTAGACTCTTGCTCAGCGCGTAGAGTGATGGTGAGGACGACTGTCTAACGGTCATTGCTGCGTCTCCCTTGCCCTCACTCTGAGTCCATACAAAGAATCAGCAAGCTGAGGAGGATTCCCGTGCGATCGCGGAAGCGGGGTCCACTCATGCAGAGATTAGAACTGGGGCTCATGCGAGCAAGTCTTCAATCCTCACCGGCAGTTCCCGAACACGGACACCGGTGGCATGGTGCACCGCATCGGTGATTGCTGCGGCGATGCCCGCCAATCCGATCTCGCCAATGCCACGCGCTCCGACCTCGTTGATCTCCTTGTCGGGATGGTCGAGAAAGTGCACCTCGACTGAGGGTGCGTCGGCATTCACTGCAACCAGGTAGTCAGCCAGACTGCTGTTGATGGGCGCGCCGTTTTGGGGATCGTATTCGGTGCGCTCCAGCAGCGCCATGCCGACCCCCATCACCACCGCACCCTGAATCTGATTGCGGCCAGCCAATGTGTTGATGATCTTGCCGGCATCGATCACGGTCACTACTCGACTGACACGTAAACGCGCGATCTCCGGTTGCCAGGTGACCTCGACGAAGTGACACCCGAACGATTGGGTCGAGAACTTTGCCTCCGGGTTCCCGAACGTGGCCGCAGATTGGCCGTTGCCTGTAACCTGGCGGAGGTTGGCGCGTCGAAGCAGCTCGAAAAAAGGCACGCCCTTTGCTGGATCTTCCTCCTTAAGAAACAGTGTACCGTTATCGAAGGTCACATCCTCGGGCTTGTGATTCACGAACGGAGATTGCGGCGTGGAGACAGCAACCGTTTTGAGCAGTCCAATCGCCTGGTCGGCTGCGGCAAATACGGCGTTCACTATCGAGGGTGTGGCCATCGAGCCACCCGAGAGCGGGCCTTCAGGAAGGGCAGTATCGCCGAGGTCGACTTCCACTTTCTCGACCGGAACGCCTGTTCTTGCCGATGCGAGCTGTGCGAGTACCGTATAGGTGCCCGTGCCGATGTCCTGAGTGGCGCATGCTACGCGGCAGGAGCCGTCGTCGCGAAGCTGAATGTTGGCCGCGGCAGAGAAGCGGCCTGCGATCCACGAGCACCCAGCCATTCCCCAGCCCAGAGTTAAGCCATCGCGCGTCATCGAGCCGACAGCAGGGTTGCGCTGGGACCAGCCGAATTTTTCCGCCCCCAGCTGGAAACATTCGAGCATATGCCGCGATGAGAATGGGAGCCCCTGGCCCTCATCGACCTTCGGCTCGTTGATGACGCGGAGTTTGACGGGGTCGACCTTCAATTGATGGGCTAGTTCGTTGATCGCGGATTCGGTCGCATAGAGACCGGGCACTCGGCCGGGACCGCGCATATCGGCCCCACCGCCGACGTTTCGCCAAGCGCGGCCAAAGGTCGTGCGGAGATTGGGCACACTGTACTGGAATGGCGTGGCCTCGCCGCAGCCTTCATGATGTGCATCCAGCATCGACCGCGTGTAGATGTAATCGTGATGCAGCGAAACGAGCCTGCCCTCCGTGGTTGCACCCAGGCGAACGCGCTGCTGTGTGCGCGGCCGATGTCCGACGGCGTGGAACATCATTTTCCGAGCGAGCACGAGTCTTACGGGCCTGCCCACCTGTCGTGCAGCTGCCGCAGCAAGCGGACACAACGTCCACGGCCAAAGCTTGCTGCCGAAACCCGAGCCTACGAACTTCGTAATCACGCGGACGTTCTCGATGGGCAGGCCGAGCACCTGCGCAAGGACACTCCGAAGATTGACCACACCTTGCGAGGACTCGTACAACGTCAAGGTTGAGCCCTCCCAGACCGCGGTGGTTGAATGGGGCTCCATCGGGTTGTGCGTCTCAAATGGCGTGACGTAAGTGAAATCAAGTTTGACCGGCGCGCTGGCGAAAGCAGTATCGGGATCACCGCGCTCACTTTCTAAACGCTTCAGCGACCCGAAGGTCGTCATGACCTCGTCTGGCTCGTCGTCGGCCACAAGCTGCAGTTCGACGTTCGGCTGCTCGGCAGCGTAGGTTGCGACGACTGCATCGGCGGCGGCTTTGGCGGTTTCAAATGTCTCCGCCACGGCGAGCGCAATATACTGGCCGTAGTAGCGAACGACGTCGTCTTCAAAAGGCGGGCGCCGCTCCTCGCAGATGCCGGAGAAACCCGGCCCCGGAATCGAACGGAAGATCTTGCCGATATTGCCGCGGTGCAAGATCGCAACTACGCCGGGCATCTTCCCGGCGATGGCGGCATCGAGCTTTGCAATTCGGCCCTTCGCGATGGTCGCCCCGACCGGCACCGCATACAGCATCCCGGGAAAATGGAAGTCTGAGGTGTACTGGGCAACTCCGGTGACTTTTTGAGGCCCGTCGACTCGAACCGTGTCGCGCCCGATAGGTGAGGCTATCGGTGATGCTTGCGTTTGAATCGGCATGGTTGCTTCTCCTCCGGCCGAATTAGCCGTTCGCCGCGGTTTGCAGGGCGTGAACAAGGCAGCGCTTCGCCAGTTCAATCTTGAATTTGTTTTCGCTCCGCGGCTTGGCATTTCGCAGCGCGGCTTCGGCGGCCTGGCGGAAATTGGCTGCATTCGCGGCCTTGCCGGTGAGCTCGGCTTCTGCTTCGTGCGAGCGCCATGGCTTACTTCCAACTCCGCCCAAGGCGATCCGGATGTAACTGATATTTTCACCAACGACAGTCATCACTACAGCCGCCGAGGCGAGAGCGAATTCATACGACGCGCGATCGCGCAACTTCAGGTAAACCTGCTTGCTTCCGGCAATCGGCGGCGGCAGGGTGACATGCGTGATAAGGTCGCCCGGTTTAAGCACGGTCTCTCGATCTGGTGTGTCGCCCGGCAGAAGGTGGAAATCGCCGATTGGAATGGTGCGTGTCCCCTTGGGTCCTTCCACGTGAATGACGGCCTCCAGCGCTGCCATTGCCACGCACATATCTGAGGGGTTGGTGGCGATGCAATGATCGCTGGTTCCGAGAATTGCGAGCGTGCGATTGCTGCCCGTGATGGCGGAACAGCCGGTTCCCGGTTCGCGCTTATTGCAGGCCATCGCCGTGTCGCGGAAATAGACGCACCGCGTTCTCTGTAGCAGGTTCCCAGCGGTTGTGGCCATGTTGCGGATCTGCCCCGAGGCGCCGGAAAGAATCGCCTGAGAGAGTACGGCATAATCGCGCTGCACTCTGTCGTCATTTGCCAGATCGGCATTGCGAACCGTCGCGCCGGCCTTCAGGCCGCCATCGGGCGTGGTTTCGATTTTGTCGAGTGGGAGGCGATTGATGTCGAGCACGCGTGCAGGAGTCTCGACGTTGAGCTTCATCAGATCGATGAGCGTCGTGCCGCCGCACAGGAACCGCACCTCTGCGCCCTGCTGGGCAGTTTTTGCTTGCGCGGCGGTTGCAATCGCCGCTGTCTGATCTGCCGGCCGGATGAATTCGAAGATATGCATCGAGAATCTCTCCGCTCGCGCTAAACGCGTTTACGAACTTGCTGGATCGCCTCGACGATGTTCGCGTAGGCGCCGCAGCGGCAGATGTTGCCGCTCATGAGTTCCTTCACCGCTGCGTCATCGGGACCGCACGGCTCATTCAACAGCGCGACAGCCGACATAATCTGGCCGGAGGTGCAGTACCCGCACTGATAGGCATCACAGGCGAGAAACGCTGCCTGCATGGGATGCATTGCTTCGGGTGTGCCAAGACCTTCTACCGTCGTGATCTCTTCCCCGTCGTGTATCAGGGCGAGACTGAGACAGGAGAGCACTCTTCTGCCATTTACGTGCACCGTACACGCGCCGCACTGCCCATGATCGCAGCCTTTTTTCGTTCCGGTCAGTGCGACGGATTCGCGAATACAATCCAGCAGCGTTGTACGTGGATCGATGCGCAATGAATGTTCCTTGCCGTTGATGCGCAGTGTAATTGGAACTGCGGCTTCGGTGGCGAAATTCTCCGCTTGTCCAGAAGTCACGTGTGGTGTCGCAGCGATAGAGGCTTCCATAATTTTTCCTTGCCTGGGTGCCGACCGTTATATGCTCATCGACGCTCTTCTCAAGACCAACAATCATCATCGGCTTCGGATCTAACCGGTGTGTGCATTCCGCGGATCGTCTTCCGGGTTCAGATACTCAAGGCCCAGGGGTCCTATGGCAGTCACCTGTGTGATGTAGTCACCGGATTTGGCCCAATGAAAATGGGGCGTATCGCCGGGCAGAACGACTACGTCTCCGGGGGCATAGGCTTGCAACTCATCGGCATCGAACTGTTGACCCAGCCCAATATAGAAGACGCCGGAAATGACTGTGTAAACCCGGTCCTCGGAATGCTTGTGCGGCATCAACTTCACACCGCGAGGCACGTGAACCCTGATGGTGTAAGGGCCCTTCTCCGAAGGTTGACCTACAACGACCGCGAGGCGCACCGACGGTGGGAACGAAGCAAACGGCTTCCACTCGATGTCCTCGGACAAGATTGCCTTGAAAACGGCTTCCCCTGGTTGATGGGATCGAACTTTTTCTTTGGTTGTTTCTGTGCTGAGGGTCGTTTGAGCACGTGACATAAAACCTTCCTCTTTGAAATTCATTTTGAAGAATCCAAGCTCCTTCTTAGTTGGGAGCTTCGTGATGTTCACTCGGTTGGTGAGTTGGAACCCACTGTTGCTGTCGCGTTCATCTGAGTACTCCTGCCGTCAACATGCTCAAATCAGAGCGTTTTAGGTTTCGACGCGGGAGTCCACTTCGAGTTTCATTTTTTTTACCTGCCCGCAGCTTAGAAGAGCTTTGTGCTTCTGCGAATGTCAGAGCGATCCAGAACTCTGCCTAGTCGCTACCGGGCTGAGTCTCGATACGCGAACTTGTCCCGGAGTCTTCTTCGCGGAAGTATGCTGCTGGTGAACGCTGCCCGCGCTCTGCACTCCTGGAACCCCGTTTCTAGCCAACCTTCTGGTAGACGACTACTTGCCAGCAAGTGGCTCGGTTCTGGGATTGCGGGTGCAATGGCGATTTTGCGACAACGCGAGCGAGTAAACTTGTCGTGAATCGGGTTACGACTAAATACCGCTGAGTGCGTTTTCATACCAGATCTGCGAGAGAGAAGACCTCGGATGCGCAATAGTGTGTCCGTAATTGGCATAGTGTTCTTGTTGTTTCCGTTAGCCGCCCTAGGGCAACACGGAGGCAGGCACGGCACCTCCACGGGTACTAGCGGTGGGACAACTGCACCATCGGAAGATTCTGACGTGGCGACCTTGAAACATGCCATCGCTGTGCAACCCACCGACGGGCAGATTGAGCAGTTTCGGCTGATGACCAAGAGCACCGAAGCTGCTCGGCAACAGGCGCACAATTTGCAGCAAATGGGCTCGAACGGAAGCGGTTCAGAGAGTTTAGCCAGCAAGGCGACCAGCTTACAGGATTCCGTCGAGCAAGCTCAGCGCGAAAATCGAACCTTTCGGCAATCACTTTCAGATTCACAGGACGCCGGATTGAAGAATCTGACCAAGAAGTTGACCAAATCGGACTCTGCTGTCAGCAAGGATGCCAAAGCTCTCTCGAAGCAACTGGAGCGGGAGTCGCCTGACTCGGGTCGGCTGGTCAGCGCCGTAGCGAATCTGGAAAAAGCACTTGCCCAATTTCTGTCCGACCAGCTCAATCTCGGAAAAGAGATGGGCATCCATACTCATTGAATCCGGGATTCTTTCGGACCTGGGAGTGCTGCTGCGAGTCTTTCCGCAGAGGAGGATCGCGAGGCTACCGGCCAACGATACGCCACACAGAGGTTCGGTATGACGGCGGCGACCGCGCGCTAGGGCTGGCTTTTCGAAACGTAGGCCGAGCTTAGCAGCATTTGTTGAGTGTTTCGGTGCAGCAGCGGTGTTCTGGTCATGTTGTCGTCTAACCAGAAGTTATCCCGAAACCGGCTTCGGGGAGATCACATGGGCGTGTGCACCCTGATTAACACCTTGAGGCATCATGTCCTCCAAGCCGACTTTCGGGGGAATTATTCGCGGACCATGTCCGGCTAAGGGCGGCTCTTGGTCGGCGAAATCGGATTCAACGGCGGCTGTGCCAGATTCTTCCCGCCAGGTCTGTTTCCAGGAAAACTGAAGGCGAACACTCGGCGACGGGAACGAGTCCCGCGCTATTCCCTGCGATCAACAACTCTGCGGCTACCCAGACGAGTCGGTAACGCGGACGTCGCCGCTTATCGACGCGCTTTGGATCGGAGGCCTGACTTAGTCGGTGACCGGCGGGTGGCTGGCCGCCGCGTTCCCGTAGATGCCGCGTCCAATCGAGCAGCCAGAGAGTCGAAGGCCGATGTAGGGCCATTCCAGCGCAACTGGTCCACGTCATCGAAGAGCGCGATGTCAGTTCGGAGGGTGGCGAGCGTTCGAAAAAGCATTGCGCGCTCCCTTTCGCGGCAAAGAGTGTCCGCCAGGGCACTCGCGTTAGCGGCGTTCACGCGCCACTCGCGGCAGTCCGTGGGAATGGATTCGATATGGAGAAACTTGGCCAGCACGGCAGCTGAGGATTTCGCCCCCCAGCCTGGCAGACCCGGATAGCCATCTGCGGCGTCGCCCACCAGCGCTAGATAGTCGGGAATCGACGCTGGCGAAACGCCGAACTTCTGGACTATCGCAGGCTCGTCCAAGGTGGCGCCCGTCCGGCGATTCAACTGGACGATACGCGTGCCGCGTACACTTTGGGCGAGATCCTTGTCCGGTGTGCAGATAATCACGCGTTCGACACGCCTATCATGAGCAGCCGCGACCGCTGCGGCAGCGAGCGCGTCGTCCGCCTCGAACTCCACCATCGGCCAGACGACGATACCGGCCGCTGACAGAACTTCTTCGAGCAATGGGAACTGTGCCAAGAGTTCGGCCTCGACGCCTGCGCTCGTCTTGTAGCCTGGCCACAATCCGTTGCGAAATGACTCGATCACGTGATCCGTAGCCACGGCGATGTGCGTGGCACCAGCGCGGATCATGCCCAGCACCGACGCGAGGACGCCTCGAACGGCGGCGACCTCCCGGCCGTCCTTGTCCCTCGCGGACGGTAATGCATAGTAGTGCCGGAACAGCTCGTATGTGCCGTCAACGAGATGGACGTCCAAAGCGGAGCTCCACGCCAACCCTATAGGACTGACCACGACTCAATCAACTGTCAGTGTTGGTTCTATGGATTGCCATCTGGTGGTCTGCCTCTTTGTGTCTGGCCCTTCCGGCTGGGCGACCACACATCCACAATCAGCGATTCCGGAACCGAGATGGTGTCGAGTGATGATAGCCATCATCCTCAGGCGGAAGGGGCGCACGATGGCCTTCAACAACTCGCGGGTCCAGGCCTCACTCCCATACCTGCGGGTTAGACTCGCACCCTTTGGCGGATGCTTCAGGGTCAGAGCACCGAGGAACCCCAAGACGATCAAGACCCGGCCATGTTATTCATCAATTTCGTGAATGGGTCGGAATTGCGGGGATTTTCGGCGATTTTCAGAAGGGAAATCGCAGAGTTTCTCTGCACTTGAGACTTGCGTGGCGGAGGGAGAGGGATTCGAACCCCCGATACCCTTTCAGGTATAGCGGTTTTCAAGTTCTCTGCTAACCCACGCTGCCTAGCAATCCCAATCACTTACATTCGTACTCCGTCACCCAAAGGCACGCAATGTGACCTGAGTAGTCAG
>JBKQKT010000721.1:0-7923 GCA_052147365.1 Candidatus Korobacteraceae bacterium
GGAATGCCCGAAGTATTTGCTTCGCTGCCCGCAATATTATCCACCCATTGAGTCGATCCCGCGTGGATCTCATTTGTTAGAGTGGGCGTAAAGATGTGCGTATACCCGGCGGCGATGGCATAACTTGAGATCGCAGACACCCCGCTTCCCCAATTCGCGCCATTGGCAATCCCGGGGAGACGTGGAGGAACATGGTCCACGCTATGGCCCCAATTAAACACACCGAAGAGCACATCCTTTGAGCTGAGCTGCTCATCAATTCTCAGGTCGTAGGTGTTTACCGTCGTTAGTTCGGCAGGAAAAGCAAAATAATCCTGCAACGCGGTAAGAGAGTTGAGGGTCGGCGCTGGATAGATTCCCAAAAGCTTTACCGCATTCGGATCGAGGCGGCCGTTCGGAATAATGTTGAGTTGCGATGTGAGACCCGTGAAGTCCGTGACCCCGGTAACGCTGCCGCTGGTCATGAAGGGGTCGCGAACCCAGACGGTGGAAGAGGATGTGTTTTTCAGTTCTGAGACAGGATCCATCGCGCCTGCCGCAACAGAGCGCGTGGTGGCTGGATCAAAGACAGTTGCGATTGGGAATTTACGGTTGAGTCCATCCGTGAGGGGTGTGGAGTTAGCAGTTAGCGTGAAGAAATCCTGGAAGTTGGTAAATCCACTTTTTACCATATTGGCGGTGGGCACAGTAGCGGTCTGTTGTGTGGGAGTGTCTATCCGCGTGCCCTGATAGTCAAAGAAAAAGAAGGTTCGGTTTTTTCCGTTATAGAGCTTTGGAAGGTAGGCCGGACCACCGACCGTCCCGCCAAAGATGTTTTGATGATACCCAGGCCTGGCTATGCCCTGCTGTTTCGCAAAATAGTCGTTGGCGTTGAAATCATTGTTGCGAAGGTATTCCCAAAGATCACCGTGTAAGGAGTTTGTTCCCGACTTGATTGCCGCGTTGACGACTGCTCCGGTCGAGTGTCCAAACTCGGCGCTGAAGTCGCCGCTCTGCAGTTTGAACTCCTGGATCGCGTCCGGAGGCGGCACAACCAGGGGGGCGGCGCCATAAACTTCCTCATTGTCGTCGATGCCGTCCAGGCGATAGTCATTTTGACCGCTATTCACGCCGTTGACGACGAAATCCGTGCTTTGTGGAGTCCCGCCGGGAGTTGTCGTAACACCCGCGCTGATTTGAGAGAGCGAAGTCCAGTTACGGGCTTCGAGCGGCAAATCGTTCACTTCCTCGCCAGTAATCGTTTGCCCCACCTCAGAGTCCTCTGCCTGCAACAGTGGTGCTTCCGCTGTCACCGTCACTTTCTCCACGGCGCTACCAGGATGCAGTGTTACGTCGATATCCGGTTCCTGCTGAATGTGAATCTGAATTCCTTGATTGACATACGCCTCGAATCCGCTCTTGGTAACCTGCAAGCTGTAGGTACCAGCGTTCACTGCGTTAAAGACGTAGGTGCCGGCGGAACTCGATACTGTCGTCTGAAGCATGCCGGTGCTATCGTTGGTCAAAACAACCTTCGCATCGGTGATAACAGCCCCCGTGGAATCGCTAATCGTACCGGTTAGTCCTCCGACCCCCACCTGCGCAAAGAGCGGCGTACAAACCGCAATCAACAGCGCAAATAAAAACGAGAGTCCGAAGTATCTTTGTCTGAGGGCCGATCGACCCCAATTTGCCAACTTATTCTGATGCGCCTCCAAGCTTGTGTCAAGCCCGTCAGCCGGCCTAATGGAATGTGACATAGAGCACCTCGTGTCTGATCTGGTTGATTAGGGCAATTCCGTAAAACTCGCGGGTCGAAAGACCGTGGTTCAAGAGAATGACCATTGCTTCCGTCCTTGGAGAGGGCGCCTTGCATTGGATTCGTCTTAAAGGATTCACCACGGCCTCACTAGAGCATGTTTCATAAATGGGTTCGGCCTCGAGCTAAATACTTACGTGTGAGGCTGGTTGGCTGATGAGCTTCTGTCATGAAAAAGCGGCAGAAGCTGTTGACGGATGAGCAGTGGGAGTTGATCGAGCCGTTGTTACCCCAACCACGACGCAGGAAGGACAATCGGGGACGGCCCTGGGCCTCGAATCGTAGCTGCTTCGAGGGAATCTTGTGGATTCTGCAGACCGGAGCAGCGTGGCGATTTCTTCCCGACGAGTTTCCTTCGCCCGCGACTTGCTGGCGTCGGCTGAAGCAGTGGCAGGACGAAGGCGTGTGGCTGGATGCGTGGCGTGCTCTGTTGGGCGCACTGGACGCCGAAGGTCTGCTGAAGCGGGACGAGACGTTTCTAGATGGCAGCTTTGCCCCAGCCAAAAAAAGAGCGACGCGGTCGGTAAAACCAAGCGCGGCAAGGGTAAAGCGTTCATGGTGACCGAAACAGTGTAGTGGCCCACCTGGAGATGCTGTGTTGTGTAATACCCGGTCTCGTTAGTGACGGCGGTTTGGGGGAACTCCGTGCCGTGCCGGGTAGTGATTACGGTTGCTCCTTTGACAGCGGCGCCAGATTGATCGGTCACTGTGCCCGGGATGTAGCCAACGTCCTGTTGCGCGGAGCCAATCCTCACTGCGCTAACGAGCAAAGCAAGCGACATAAGGGTGGTTATACATGCACGGATCGATTTCGCGCAGGATCGCAGGATTTGAGGATTTGAATACGCTACAGGCCTCGTAGATTTGTCCTTTCGTGAACTGATTTGCCGGTATGTCACAGTCTCGTCTTCTCCAAGTCAAGCGATTAACTCATTATTGCCGAGCAATACCCTAAAACGATTGTAGCCAACTACCACGGGGTACGTTTTTGGGTCAGAAGCATGCTAAGCTCGAAATTCCAGCAAAGTCAAGCGTTTAATTTGCTATTTTTGAGCATTCGTGGACGCGAGGCTCTTTCAAGACCCTACGACCGGCTCGGATCAGAGAGTAAGAAGGGCGCTTAAGCGATGCATCACCTGCAACATAAGCGGTGGCAATCGGCGGAGCGATCCAAAACCAGGGTGTAAGAGAAAATGTATGACTGCAGGCCATCAGCAAGGCTGGAGCGGCTGCCAAGCTCCGGCCGCTTAATATGGAGATCGATCACCCTGCACAGCAGGCCTACGCGGTCGTTCCTTCGATCAGTTCAAACGGCAACATAACTGTCCGAGGCTCGCAATCGGGATCTTCAATTGTGTTGATCAGCAGCTCGGCGGCAATCTGCCCCATTTGAAAGGTCGGAATGACAATCGATGTGGGCCGGGGGCGAATGTGGTCCTCAATGCCAATATTTCGCCGGGCCAGCACTGAAACATCCTCTGGAATTGTCATTTTGCGAAGGTCAGCGTAATCGTATAGATGCAATAGGAGCTGATCGTCTGCAACCAAAACCGCAGAAGGCCGCCGGCCCTTGCTTTGAAACCAACGATCCAGGATGGTAAAGGCTTGGTCTCGGTCATACTCTGTGCAACCGACCAGCTCGGACGCCAGGGCAAGGCCATGTTTGCGCAGGCCGCGTTCAAGGCCCTTCACCAGCTGCATATGAGCCGGGAGCAAATGCGTCCCACTCAGCAAGGCGATGCGGCGATGGCCCTTGCCAACGAGATGGTCTGTCGCCGCCTCGGCGATCTGCGCATCATCAACTCCTACATAGTTGAATGCCCCGCGGCCATAATAGGAATTGATCATAGAAAACTTGACCTTTTTGTCCTTGAGTTCACGAATGGTATTGTTCACAGTAGCGGCCGAACACAACCGGGTATTGATAAAAATAATCCCATCAGTGTATTTGCTTTCAAAAATCTTCTCACGTGTCGCGCCTACCTGTTTCTCCGGGGGCGAGTACACCAGTAAATTGTAACCACGGCGCATGAGCGTGCTTTGGATTCCCGATAGCGCTTGGGCGATGAAAAGATTGAAAAAGATGGGGTCGCGCATGGGGACGACAAGACCAAGCAATCGGGTCCTATTCTCGGCGAGCGCTCTGGCCACTTCGTTCGGAGAGTAGCTCAACTCGGCCGCGACCTTGCGGATTTGTTCGCGAGTCCGGGCGCTGACTCGAGTCGTCTCGCCCTTGTTGAGCGCGATCGACACCGCCGCAATCGAAACGCCTACACGATTGGCAATATCCGAGAGTGTTGGCGTTCTCATGCTCTCTTTTCAGCTCGTTTACAGTTGCTGGCACAAAATACCACAAAAACCGATCGTCGGTGCCGGATTGGCAGCTCTCAGTCTCGAATTAATCGCTTGATCATTATATCGTGATAGGCAACAAGGATCCTCCGGCAGAGTCGGAGGCTTTACGGTGGCAACTCAAAGATCAAAGCGTGTATTGTGATGGTTTAACCTACTGGCAGAACCGCTGAGTGACCGTGTTTCAGTGGTGCACATATTTGCGTAGAGGCTCTAATTCGTGTTAACCCCGCAACTTGTTGGAGAATGAAGGCGATGGCGACTATTTAAGATGTGGCCCAGCGGGCGGGAGTTTCAGCCGCGAGTGTCTCCCTGACTTTGAAAGATCCGGCCACAAAACGCGTCGGGGCGAAGAAGCGGGAGAGCATCCTCCGGATCGCCCACGAACTGGCTTATCATCCGAGCGGCATTGCCCGCGCCCTAAGCGAAAGCACCACTAAGATCCTCGGTCTCCTGATTCCCGTGCACTAATCGATCTTTGTGAACCACTTTATCGCTGATCTTCTCTCAGGAATCCAGACTATCGCGGCAGAAAATGGCTACGATCTGATGATCTACTCTCATATTGCGGAAAGCGGGCGTCTCACTAGGCACGAGTTGTTAAAGAGCCGATACGTAGATGGAATGGCTGTACTGAATTGGGATTGACATTTGGCACTTGCAGCGACCACGAGGGCAGCCACGATTTAAGGGACGGGATTGAAGCCAGGCAGTTATCCGGAACGGGCACAGAAGCTGTAAACTCGTCTTTTAAAATTCTCGCGATCGTAATCTCTGCGATAACGCGGTTGCTGGCGGCGTCCCTCCAGCGTGGGGCTTACGCCTCAGACAGCGTGGGATTTACACCTCAGGCTGACGGCCTCTTAGCAGATTTCCAATCCCTATTCTTTCAATGAATCGCCAATGAGGCGGCCAATGTGCTCTTGGGCTGGTCCACATGAATAAACACTGTTAGGACCGCGGCCAGGTAGTAGAGGACACCGTAGACCACCACCACGCCGCCGATTCCCCAGAAAGGCAGAATCAGCGCGGCCAGCATGGGACCGCCGAAGTTGGCCAGGCCCCCACCCAGGTTCTGTACCCCGACGGCCGCTCCCTTGTGCTCGGGTTCCATCATGGGGAAGATGGCGCCCATGGGTACAAACGACGTGATGGTAAACGCGAACAACAGCGCGGCCACGGTGGCCACCAGCGTGTTGTGCGGAAAATTCAGTGGCAGTGCGTAGAACAGCAGCGACGCGGTGCCGCAGCCCACAAAGCCGACCCAACGCATCTGCCGCATCCATCCGATGCGGTCACCGATCAGTCCCCAGACCACGTTGGTGACGGGCTGAACCAGAAAGAAGGTTCCCCAGATGCGCGCCCACTCCGGCACGCTGAAGCCGATGCGCGCCGAGGTATAGAACAGCGGCATGATGACCGGGAAGCCAAACAGCGACAGGTTGCAGATGATGCGTGCAATCAGCGCCAGCGCAATGTTGCGGCTGTGGAAGATAAGCGTGACGCATTTGCCGATCTCCGCGAATCTCCCGATCTCGCCACATTGAACGGCAGCGTTGGGCACGGCTGTAACGCCGCCGGTAAAGAAGTAGATGAGCAGTCCGCCCGCCATTACCCAGGCCATCGACATCCACAGAGTGCCCATGTAGCCGATCCATTGGATGGTAAAGCTGGGCAGGTAGGAGCCGACGATGCCGTAGCCGATGGTGAACATGCTCCAGGTCCAGCCGATGGCCGAAGCAAGCTCATGAGGACGGCTCTTCTGTACCACCCAGACGAAGAAGCCGTAGAAGAAGAGCGGGTAGGCAAAGCCGCGGATGCCGTAGAAGAGCAGCGTGAGCGGCAAGTTGGGGTGGGTGAGGCCGAAGAGGAGAAACAGCACATGGAAGACCAGCCACCAAACGATGCCGATCAGCATGATGCGACGCGGAGTGAAGACGTCAGCTAGCACGCCGGAGAGCCAACTCGAGAGCGCGGCCGTGGCGCCGTAGACGGTGAAAACTAGCGCGGCATCGCCGGCGGTGAAGCCTAGATTGACCAGGTACTTGGACAGGAAGGCTTGTTCGATGCCGTCACCGGTCATGCAGAAGACGATGGCGACGTAGCCGCCCAGCAGTGCCAGCGGCATGCCTAAAACAAAGCGATCCTCCCGCGTGTCGCCGTGCACGGCGTCTTTGCCCACGAGCGCGCTCACGCGACGGATTCCTCAACTACGATCTGCAGCTTAATGTCCGCGGGCCGGCTCTCGGCCGCGCGCACAAAAGCGGCAATGCTCTGCTCGAACGAAAAGTTAGCCGAGATGAGCGGCTTTAAGTCAACCTTTCCCGAAGCCAGTAGAGCCACTGCCTTCGGATACACGTTCGCATAACGAAAGATGGTCTCGATGCGAACTTCCTTTGCCTGCGCTGCAACCACATCGAAGGCTACCGCCCCTGGCGGCATACCCACCAGCATCAGCGTCCCAGCCGGAGCCAAGAGATCGAAGATTCCCTCGAAGGCCTTCATGCTACCACTGGCCTCAAAGACCACGTCCGCGCCCCATCCGTCCGTAAGCTCGGCGACGCGCTCGGCCAGCGATCCGCCGCGAATGTCGAAAGGAACAATTCCCGCATACTGTCCAGCGATGGCAAGCTTCTCCACGGACAAATCGGAGACGACCACCTGCCCAGCTCCCGCGGCAAGGGCCGAGAGTGCCACCATTATGCCGATCGGTCCTGCGCCGATGACTACCGCGGTTCCACCCGGCTGAATCTGGGCTTTCGTGGCCGCGTGCATGCCGACCGCGAAGGGCTCGACCATGGCGCCCTCGGCAAGTGAGACATGCGCGGGCAGCTTGAAGGTGAAGGCATCTGGGTGAGAGACTTCGCCGGTCAGGCAGCCGTGGATGTGGGGCGTGGCCCAGAAGCGCACCGAGGGGTCAAGATTGTAGTGGCCCTCGCGGCTTGCACGCGAGGTCATGTCAGGAATGCCCGGCTCCATGCAGACCCGGTCGCCAGGCGCAAGATCGCGCACATCGTCCCCAATGGCAACCACAACACCGGCGGCTTCGTGGCCCAGCACCATGGGCTCGTTGACCACAAAGGGGCCGATGCGGCCGTGTTTGTAATAGTGCACGTCGCTGCCGCAGATGCCTACGCGGGCGATGCGGATGCGTACATCGCGCGGCCCTATATTGAGCGGAAGCGCAATTTCGCGCAACGATAGGCGCATTTTCTCTTCAAGTACCAGCGCTTTCATTCGGAATTACTCTTTTCGATTACTATCTGCTTGAATTGCATTACGACCCTGGTATGACTCGGAATTCCCATCTTGCCTTCCCGGCTACGGACCAATATACTCCCATACTTCCATTCGCCTGCGCTCGCGCTCTTTTTGCATTGGTTCCAAGGCCAAAGCCCCGGTCGTGCGCCACACGGCCTTTGCCAGAACCAAAAGGCCGTGATTTGCCCCATGTCGAAGCGATTTCTCAGACATCCCTCCCTCAACTCCCCTCCGTCGTCCAGATTGGTTTCGCCTGGCTGCCGCGCCTATCTGGCCGGCAGCGGCAAAGCCAGACTCCGCCGCAGCATGCTTGATCAACCGCCCGCCGGTCTTCACCAGCCGTTGTTGTAAGCTGATCAACGACCACGCTCCGATTCCCTTTGGCAGCACCAACCGCCGCCACAGGTTGCCCAAGTGGTATGCGATCACGCTCAACCACAGCCGCACCTCGTTCGACCGGAATCGGTGGCAACTCAGCCGCGTCATCTTTACCGCCTGCTTGCCCTCCTTGA
>JBKQKT010000722.1:0-6628 GCA_052147365.1 Candidatus Korobacteraceae bacterium
CTCCACTTAGAGGCCGGATACATTTACGCAGACTGTCTTTTCGCCCAACTTCAACCCTCTTGCAGTCCGGCGGCGGACCATACATTTGCGACAGCTACCGCCTGATGGTTCGCTTAGAACGTTCCTCGGGCCTTGAGAAACTCGCCGTATTGCTTGTCACTTTTGAGGATGTGCTCCCTCAACCATGTCTGCAGGAAATCAAGAAGGGCAGCTGGAATGTCGGGCCTTCCCGCCTTATTTGACAGGTTGAATTGAGTGAGTTTTTGGGAGAGCATTGCGTGCTCGAAGCAATGGGCGGCAAGCCCAGGGAATCTGTGCTCCTGCATTAGGGCTTCCTCGGTGGCAAAGTGCTCAATGGTGTGCGCGACAACCTTTTCAAGGATTTCACTGATGACGGAGTCCGCGCTGCCCATGGCTACGGCGCGCTCCAATTCAGCAACAGTGCGGAAGAATCGTTTGTGTTGAAGATCCAGTTCAGCGACATTAACGCTGTAGGCCTGATCCCAGCGGAGGGTCTCCATGCATACCACCCCCGAAGCGCGCAGTACAGGATCGTATGACTCTAACCGCCGTTCCGATCTCGCGGAAGCGGTTTAGACCTCGTCGAGTCTAAGCAGCGAAGAGTACTCTCGCCCTATGCTTTGTCGGGGCAGACTGCCCAGCACTGTTTCCAGCCCACTGGAAGAGTTAGTCCACTTGCTTGCACGCCATCTTCTGCTTCGCATACTTTTCCAGCCTGGATGCCGCTCGATCAGAGGGCGCAAGTGTTCGCGAAAAAAAGAGCTATCGCCGGCGATGAGAATATGTTTTGTCACGACGTTGGGCACTCGCTCCATCAGACAATTTATCAGCAAACGATGGGCGAAGGGTATCGGGTATAAAGGGTACGATCTTGACTTGAATACCGGAACCCGGAATGATCCTTGTGGCGCTCTCCGCCATGCAGAACTCATCGGTATCGGTGTCGCGTTTCTGCTGGAATGGCTGTATGGAAAGCGTCCCGTGCCCTAACTGTTGAAAAATCGCTATGTTCGCTGTTGCTTGCTACAAAAACTGATTCGCGTCGGGCGCGCTATTTCCCCCTCGGGCTAGCCACTCTCGCCACGTCGGACCATGCAGTCCGCCGCGCGAATTCAGTTTCGTACTTCAACATTCAGTTTCCTGCCCGTCCCGTTGGCTTGAATGACTAACAAAGGACCACGCCACAGCATTCGACCCAAGAGTCCGCCGTCTGAATGAAATACCTGAGTTGCGACTACAGCAAATCCTGCAGTGACTTTCTACTATAATGCTCTGCGAGTCCCTGGTTGGTGCGGATTGAGTGCCTGTCGATCGCCGTGTCTAAAAACTTTTTTTAGAACACAAATAAATGCGACATCTCCTTGCCGTCAGAATGCACTCTAACTGATTGAGGCTGTCGCCTAGCGAAGGAGTTATCGTTCGTCCACACTGGCTCAGAGCCATTTCTCCAAAACTGGGCCAATCCTACAGCCGTGGAGGAGTGTCATGCACGCGAAGGCGATAACATTTGCCTTGACAACAACTCTCTTGCTTACCCCAATCCTCTTTGCTCAACAAAAGCACCAGGCAGCCCCGACCGGAGAGAATATGCAGAACTCCGCCGATCAGGGTTTCATCAGCAGCGCGGCTGAAGCAAACTTGGCAGAGATCGATACGGCAAAGATGGTGATCCAGAAGTCTTCTGATCCTGCGGTGAAAGACTTTGCGAACCGCATGGCTACCGATCACACGCAAGCGAACGAGAAACTGGCGAACGTGGCCGAGATGAACGGCATTAAATTGCCCACCGAGCCGGGCATAACAGAACGCAATCAGAAGAGCGAATTGCAGAAACTCTCGGGAGCTAAGCTGGACGACGCTTACCTTCGGGACGAACTCCAGGGCCACAAGGAAGCGATCTCAGCTTTTGAAAACGAGATAGAGCATGGCCGAAACCAGGAAGTAAAAAACTATGCGGCGCAGACCCTTCCGACGCTGCAAGACCATATCAGGATCGCAGAGGATATCGTCGGAAAGCTGGGGTTGTCAGGCAAGACCGGCCTGAGCGATGAAACCAAAGCGATTGCCGTCAGATAGGTCATTACTGAAAATGACATGGTTGGGCTCTTTAGGAGTAACGGATATGCCGGGATAAGGATCGAGCGCGTTCCCCACAGCGAATTGGATGCTCTCCCCAACGGAACCGCGGCATTCGCCCGCGGCTCCGCGCTTGGGATTCGTACACTTTATTCCGCTGTCACATGGCAGTACATTTTCGCCGAATGCTCAGTGCCAGGAAAAAAGGTAAGGCAGCTAAGTTAACGTTCGACCACGCTTCGCTTGTCGGGTACGCCTGCTTGAACTGGAGCGGCTTTGTAATATCCGTAGTACGTCTCGTCCGCTTGCGATTTCCGCGTGAAAAAGAAGAGGACCTTGGCCTGCGATTTTATGGCAAAATGCTTCGGAACCCAGATTCTTCCCTCCATGGACGTTTTTTCCAATTCGAAACATGTGCCCGGTTCCACCTCCGCGAGGAAACCTCCAATTGAAACCGGGCGTATGACGGTAGCTTCGACCTTGACCCACTGGAACGTCTTTTCGTCGATCCAGAGCTCGCCTTCCATGCCTGTCAACACCTCGGTCTCGTAGTTGGGAGGCTTGTAGCCGGAGTGGGGAGTCGCTTTGAGCACATAAACCTTGTACGGCCCGAGCGTTTGTTCGCCGAGAAGCCTGAAGTCGAGGGCCTTGCTCAATTGTTCCATCATCAGGTGATCGCGCTTGCGCCCTTTTTCATACTTCGCGATGCGCCCGCCCCGTTCCCGTTGGGATTCTCTTTGGCGGTCGACGATCGCATCTCGCAACTTTCGTTGTTCTTGTGCTTGCTGCTCCCGCGACAGCGGTTTGCCATTTACGGCCACTAATTTTTCATGCGGGGAACCGAGAATCATAAGTTCTTCGTACGTTTTGGTCCCTCCACCTTGTTGCGCGTCACGCTCGAAGTAGTCATAGTCCGGAGCCGTTTTCCAATCCAGCGCATTGGCCTCGACTGAACGGCGGATGATGGCGTCCACGTCATTCTGCGCAAAGCAAGCGGCGGCCAGCGCCACAACAAGAATGACGTGTCTTATCGTGCCCATGGTTGAATCGGCTCGGTTCCCCAGGGTGTCAATACCAGTTCGCAGAGTTTGATTCAAGTGAGTCCCTCCAGGGTTTTCCACTTTATAACTCCACCTCGCCTGATGGCCGTCTTTTGATGGACTCCACTTTTGGGGTTGGCTGGAACTACTGGGCCGCTGGTCCGCTCAATGATGGTTCTGACAACATCGGTCAATTTCTTTGCAGCAAGAAATGTATGACCCCCGAAAGGCGCGCGGCCCCTTCCGCCTTCACTAGAATTGCGTCTGCACCTGCTTGCCCGCTTTCGCTTTCAACCTGTGCAGAACTGTCAAGCGTGAAAATTAGAACCGGCAGAGATGGCAGCAGTTTTTTTATCTCGCGCGTCGCTTCTAATCCATTCATCACCGGCATCAAAACGTCTATGACAACCAAGTCTGGAAAGCACTCCTGAGCTTTCTGCACGGCTTCCAACCCATTTGCTGCTTCTCCACACACTTCTATATCCGTGTCCAATTCAAGAAGGGTACGGATCTGCCTGCGCATCAATGCGCTGTCATCCGTGACCTCACCCTGGGTAGAAAAAGCCGCAAGCGGAACAGAATTGATGGGTTTGGGGGATGGCATGTGGGTATGGTACGGCGCAGACTTTGCCTCGTTCAATCGGCTGCTTGCGGCTTCCGAACGTCGCCTAACTCCCACGGAACAGAAGGAGCGAGCCCGAGCGTATCGGGAAGCGCTTTCCCTGCTTCTGGCGATACGCGCCCCATATTACTACTTGGTGCAGCATCCAGAGCGCTTAACGCGCCAAACTGACCGCTACGTCCGGGCGCTTCATAAGGCGGGAATTGTTTCTACCTCGCTGTGCAATCGAGCACTGCGCGAGCATGTTTCGCTGCAGCCCGGAGCAAGGCACGTGCGGGCAGCTAACTTCGTCGCGAATAAAGCCTCTGACCTAGTGCGTTCGCGGAGTGGCTGACACAAGGTACGATCTGCAGAACCGTCACGAATTGCCACAGCCTATTGATTTCATAGCTGACGAAATCAGGTGATTGCGTTCACAATCACCTTGCCAAGGGTCTATCTGACGGTGGCAGGAGCGTGCCGCCCGCCCGTGCGGGCATCCTGATTACCTCTGTAACCTTGCTCATTTACCGTGGTCAGGGCACACTCTCCCGATTGCCGCTGTAAACCTAAAACAAGAGAGAAGAAATGAGAAAAAGTTTGACGCTACTCGTGTGTGCATTGACGCTCGCAGCCGCTGCTTTTGCTGCGCGAACCGTGATGGTAAGTGGGGCGGGGATAGGCATCGAAACCGACCAATCCTCTGCCGACCAGACCGCCGACCAGCAGGCTCAGACCAATCTGCAAAACGCTTGCAGTGCGGGCACGCTGACTTCATCTAGGAAGATCTTCGATCAATGCTCCCCGGGTCCTGGCGGTCAGTACGTTTGTAATGTGAATTACACAGGAATATGTCAGATTGGCAACTAACGGACGCGGTTGGAAGAAGGAGAACACGAGGTTAGACAATCTCACCATCTGGAGGATCCATTCGATGAAGAAGTTACTGGTTGCCTTTCTAGTATGTCTGACCGGCGTGGTCGTTTCGGGGTTGCTATCCCCACCAGCTGTAGTTCATGCTGGGCCGCCATCGGGCGTTGGCATGGAGAACTGCATCAGCATCAGCGGCGACAACAACAACGACACCGTTTTCACCAACAACTGCGGCCAGGACGCCAATGTGACGGTTGCAGGTCAGAAGGGGACCTGGGCGCCAGGACTGCTCCACACGGGAGGGACGATGGCGCACGACAACGGCAACGGACCTTTCCGGTGGTTCGCCTGCAACGTTCCGTACATCGCCTACGACTCAGCGAACCAGAACAAATGGCCGAACTACAACACCAACCAATACATCTGTAAGTAGCGCCAGCCACTGAAAAACCACAATGGCTCGGGCAAATTTAGATCAGGAGGAACAGTAGTGAAGAAAACCGGGATCTTTCTGACGCTGGCGATATTGTTGCCGCTGTCGGCTTTCGCCGGCAGGAAGAAACAGCCGCCACAGCCAGAGAGCACCCAGCAGCAGCAAGATGGCACGGACTGGCTCAATGCGCCCACGCCCGACGGCAGCCCCACGCTGAAAGAAACCAGCGACTGGCTGGCGAGAACGCTTCAGGATTACGGTGGGTACTACCCTAATTGCGGATCGCCCGGACCGTGTCTCGGATATTTTCCCGCACTTTCAGGCGTTGGTATCGATAACACCTGCACATTCCGCTGGACTGAGGTTTCAAATGCCAGTAAAGATGCCATCTATAGTTACGCCGTCCCGCTCGGGGCTGTCACTGAGATAACGGTGGCTCCCACTAATGATGGTCTCGCTCCCAACTTCACGATCAAGACGGGACAGGTGACCGCGATTAGCGTGGGCGAGAGAGTCAACAAGACCCATGGGGCTCTTGCCTCGGCTGGATTTTATCTCAGCGGCACCCCGTCCCCAAAGCTCAACGCACCTGCTCCTGAGTCAAAGGAGCAAATGGCGCCGCGCGTACAGAAGGCACTGCGCCACGCGGTGGATCTGTGCAGAAGCACGTATCAGGCTCCAGCGGAGGCTAAGCAACCATTTTGAGCGACGGACACAAGGACGGGCGACGGGGCTTCAATTGGGAATTAAAGAAGACGATGCAAAACATCTTGATGACTCTACTCGTTGTGACTCTGTTCGCAGTGGCGAGTCTCTGCCAGCAAACCACCTTCCAGCACGCAGACGTCAACCGGCTGGACGCGCCAACCCCTGATGGCAGTCCAACGCTACGCGAAACCAGCGACTGGCTCGGTAAGACTCTAACCCTCTATGGTGGTGGATCAACCTGGAATGGCAGTCTTCAGGACGCCAGCCGGGTACTGAGCGCGAGCATCGACAATGACTGTAATCTCAACCTTGCAATCGATTATGCAACCAATACCAATAAGACCGCCGAGCGAAGAGTCAAGCATGCGCACTTCTCGCACGAAGTTGACGCGATATCGGTTCCTCTAGGGGCTGGGGTCATGGTCGCGTGGCAGGGGGATGTTCATCCGGTTCGTCATTGGATTGAGATTCAGACCCCGGGAAGGCAGTCCATACAGGTCGTAGCGCAGGCTGCTAATCCCGACGACTATGTCGTTAATACAGACACCGGCCTGATCCAACTCATTCGCGCTGCGACCCCGGCAAAGCGACAACCCGGAAGGCCAAGCTATACGCCAGAGCTGCAGATCGATCTTCTGGTATCAACCGGGCCGGCTCCGGATCAAACTCCAGGCGCGGAAATTCCGCCATCTACCTATGACATGGGGCCACGCATTGTAAATGCACTTCAACACGCAGTGAGCCTGTGCCGGGGCACTTACAAAACGCCAGTGCAAGCGAAGCAACCGTTCTGAGCGGGGTTGAGGGAGATGAAGCGGCTTCGCAGGAATTCAGGTTGCACCTCAGTGAACACCCAAAAGCGGCCATACGTGAACA
>JBKQKT010000723.1:0-7806 GCA_052147365.1 Candidatus Korobacteraceae bacterium
CCCGCATAAGCGGGCCGCCCATTTTTTGTGGCGGCAACTATATCCAGCGAGCCTTCCTTGCCACGTTTGGCATCTTGTAGGAAGGTGGTGTGGCATGAAATGGGTGTGGCTTTTCTCAGCCTTAGCGATTTTGTGCGCTGCGCCGGCTTCCGCGCAGCAGATTCCCGCGGGCACAGCGTTACCGGTGATGCTGAATTCCAGCCTGGATGCGAGCAAAGACAAGCCGGGACGGACCATCTCCGCTCGCATCATGCAGCAGATTCAACTCCCGGATGGGACGAAAATCCCGTCCGGGGCCCGTATTGTGGGACACATTCTGCGGGTGAATAGCCTGAGTCCAGCTTCTGGTTCGCAACTGGTATTGAAGTTCGATCAATTGAACTCGCGTGGGCAATCCACAACTTTGACAACAAGCTTACGGGCCGTTGCCAACATGACCGTGGTTTTCGAGGCCCAGCTACCCACTAGTAATTTTGATGAATATGGCACCACGATTGCCGACTGGACGACGGTGCAGGTGGGAGGGGACGCGGTCTATCGCGGCGACGGCACGGTGATCTCGCCGGACAACCGCGTGGTTGGCAGCGCTACCGTGGGCGGCGACGTAACAGCAAAGCTAACAGCCGTGCCCGATCGCGGATGTCGCGGTTCCGTCGAGGACAATGATCGCCCGCAGTCCCTCTGGGTATTCTCGACGAGCGCGTGTGGCGCCTACGGATTCAGCGATCTCAGAATCGCTCACGCCGGAAGGACCGACCCGTTAGGCGAAATCGCGCTGGAAGCGCCTGCTAACGTTCGAGTGCGAGCGGGGAGCGGATTGTTGCTTCGAGTAATCGCTTCTTCTTCCTTGCCAGCCGCTCCACGATGACGTTTGGCAAAGAAAGACGCCATAAAACTCGGCAGGTGAGGGGCCGGGGGTCGCCTTCGTTAGATTACGCACCCTATTGGGTTCTGATGCCGATCTCCACCCAAACTTTGGGTATCAGCCTTGTGAACTAGGTTGATAATCATGCTTATCTTGCTTATCTTGATAATCAATGTACTGATTATCATGATTATCAAGATTATCACCGTTGAAATTTCTTCAAATGCTTTAAAATGTGACGGTTACAGCGAGTTTGCTGACCCCTCACTCGTTCTATACGAAAATGTTCGGGGAGGGTCTTCACGCGCGGCCGAATCGCCGCTACCTCTCTTATGTTTAAGCTGTTTGGCTAAGCCTGTTTGACCCTAACCTCATCGCCTGCTACCTTCACTGATTGTCCCACCTGCAAATCTTCCACTAGCGAGCGACCGCATGGCCATCAAGTTTAAGGGCGTGGATTTCATCGAGTTTGACACGCTGCTCAGCGACGACGAGCGGCTGGTCCGCGACAACACTCGTAAGTTCATCGAAGACAACCTCATCCCCATCATCGAGCTGTGCAACCGCGAAGGCCGTTTCCCCAAAGAGCTGATCAAGCCGATGGGCGAGCTTGGCTTCTACGGTGCCAGCCTCCAGGGATACGGCTGCGCCGGCATGTCGGCGGTGGAATACGGGCTGATGACGCAAGAACTGGAGCGCGGCGACAGTGGTGTGCGCTCGTTCGTCAGCGTGCAGTCGGGGTTGTGTATGTATCCCATTTATGCCTTTGGCAACGAGGAGCAGAAGCAAAAGTATCTGCCGAAGATGGCGCAGGGCGAGGTCCTCGGCTGCTTCGGCCTGACCGAGCCGGACGCGGGCTCCAATCCGGGGGCAATGCGAACGCGCGCGCGCAAGGATGGCGATAGCTACGTGCTGAACGGCGAGAAAATGTGGATTACGTCCGGCTCCATCGCCAACATCGCCATCATCTGGGCGAAGGTGGAGAGCGAAGACAACCTGATTCGCGGCTTCATCGTGGAGACCGACCGTCCTGGGTTCAAGGCTGCCGACGTGCATGGAAAGTGGTCGCTGCGGGCGTCGGTGACGTCAAGTCTGTCGTTGCAGGATGTGCGCATTCCCGCGGAAAACCTGCTGCCGCAATCGGGCGGGCTGAAGTCACCGTTGAGCTGCCTAAACCAGGCGCGCTACGGCATTGCCTGGGGCGCGATTGGCGCGGCCATGGCCTGCTACGATTGCGCACTGCAATACGCGCAATTCCGCAAGCAGTTTCACGACCGGCCCATCGCCTCTCACCAGCTTGTGCAGGAGAAGCTGGTGTGGATGGTCAGCGAGATCACCAAGGCGCAACTGCTGGCGCTGCAAGTTGGCCGGTTGAAGGATGCCGGCAAGGTGAAGCCGTGGCACATCTCCATGGCTAAGCGCAACAATGTCTGGATGGCGCTGGAGTGCGCGCGTATGGGACGCGACATCCTGGGCGCCAATGGCATCGCCGACGAGTATCCCATCTTCCGCCATATGGCCAACCTGGAGTCGGTGAAGACCTACGAGGGCACGCACGACATCCACACGCTGATCATCGGCGAGCACATCACGGGCCAGGCCGGGTTCTGAAGAAGTCAGACTTCTTGGTCGGTGACGAAAGTCCTCGAACAGTTCACGCAACAGGTGTATGCTGTGCGTTTGTGCTGAGAACGCAGCGCAAGTCGTTCTTTATAAGGCATTGCGTGCCCGGCACAGCGACCGGCTTGCTCACTCCGCAGTTGTAGCGCATTGTTCATATCGCAGGCCGGCATCCTCGGGAGGCCACATGGCGACCAAAGTTCAAGAAGAACCTGCTACTCACACCCAACATGATCCGACCGCCAATCTGGAAACCGATTTAGCGCTGGAGTTCTTGCGCGTGGTGGAGGATGCGGCCATCGCCTGCGCCAAGACTATGGGCCAGGGCGACCGCAGGCGCTCCGACCAGGTAGCAACCGAGTCCATGCGCACTGTGATGGATTCGGTACCGATGGACGGGACAATCGTCATCGGCGAGGGCGAACGCGATGAAGCACCCATGCTGTACATCGGCGAGAAGGTCGGCAATCGTGATGGCGGCGACTATCCCGCTGTGGACATTGCCGTTGATCCGCTAGAGGGTACCAACCTGTGCGCCACTGGTTCACCGGGCGCCATTACCGTGCTGGCGGCATCGGAAAAGGGCGGGCTGCTGCACGCGCCCGACTGCTACATGGAGAAGATCGTGGTCGGACCGTCGTGCAAGGGCCTGATTGAAATCGATGCTCCCGTCGCCCACAATCTGGCCATAATCGCGAAGGTCCTGGGCCGCGGGGTGGAGGACCTGGTCATCATCATCCTGGACCGGCCGCGGCACGAGAAGCTGATCAATGACATTCGCAAAGCGGGCGCGCGCATCCAGCTCATCACTGATGGCGACCTGTCCCCCGGAGTCGCGGCCGCCATGCTGGGCTCCGGGGTGCATGCCGTTATGGGCAGCGGTGGGGCACCGGAGGGGGTGCTGACCGCGGCCGCCATCCGCTGCCTTAATGGCTACATGGTTGGCCGTCTGACGGGCTACACGCCCGAGCAATCCGAGCGTATGAAGGACATGGGGATCACCGATCCCAAGCGTATCTATACGGCCGAAGATCTGGCGCCGGGCAAGAACATTATTTTCGCGGCGACCGGCGTCACTGATGGGACGCTGCTCAAGGGCGTGCGGTTCTTCGGCGATGGCGTGCGCACCACGTCGCTCGTGATGAAGCTCTATAAGCGAAAGGTGCGGTTTATCGAGACCATCCATGTGGATAAGCGGCCTGACGTGAAAGTCAGGATTCCGGAGAGATAAGGGTTTCGGGAGCGGTGCGGCAGGCCTCCCAACCGGGAGGCCTTTTATTTCTTTTTCCCGCTTGCTCCTTCACAAGAGGAGTAAGATTATGTCTAGAAGAACGTAGCTGCGGATGGAATCCCCCATCCGGAGAGGCTTTGATATGAACGTTCATATCAGCTACAAGATTTCCAAAACTCCCGACCTCGAAAAAATAATCAATCAACAAGTGGAAAAACTGGGACGATACCTGCGGGTGTTCCGTCCGGAGCTCGTACACCTTAAAGGTGTTGTCGAGGATACCTCGGCCCGCGAGGGTGTTGTGGTGTCGCTGAACCTGCGGCTCCCGTCAGGGCAGATGGCGGCGCAGGAAAGCAGTGCGACCGCGACCGCTGCTATCAAAGCCGCGTTTGACGCCGCTACCGAGCAGCTCAAGAAGCACAAGGAGTTGCTGCGCAGCCATCACAAGTGGCCACGCCGAGGTGCTCCTGAACGCGCTGCCTCGGTTGAGACGGTCCCCTTCGAGCACACGGTTGCCGTGGTCAAGCCTGAGACTGTTTCCGCCAGCGACATTTCGAGCTACGTTGACGCGAACCTGATCCGGCTCAGGAGCTTCATCCAGCGCGAGCTCGATTTTCGCGAAAGTGAGGGCCAGCTTCGGCCGGGTGAGATCGCCGTAGATGACGTAGTGGATGAGGCGATTGCGGGTGCTCTCAGCGAGCAGCACGACAAGCCCGAGCGCATTAAAGTGGAGCCTTGGCTATACCGGCTGGCGCGGCAGGCGATGGACACGCTGGGCAAAGAGGGTCGTGGGGAGCGGCCCATTGTGGAGGAAAATGGGGTGCCCGATCCCACCGCCGATACCCCCGAGGAGATGGCGGCACGGCGTGAGCTGTTCAGCCTGGTCGAGATGACCTTGCGCTCGGCTGGGCGCGATGAGCGCGAAGCCTTCATGCTTTACACCATCGAGGGCTTTACCCTGGTAGAAGTCGCCGACATCATGAATCGCAAGGTGGAGGAGGTGCGCGCGTTCATTCGCAGGGCCCGCGAGCATCTGCAGCGGGACTTGCCGGTCAATGATCCGCTTAAGGAAAAGCTTGTCGAGTATTCCAGTAGTGCCTGATCGAAGACGCAGTTTCATGCACAATGTTCAATCGAAATGAGGAGGAAACGGAATGATCACGCGTGATGATATCCGGGAGCTCGCTAGTTTTCACTCGCCGGAAGCGTGCGCCGTAACATTTTACTTTCAGCCCGCGACGCCGCTGAACAAGTCGCACCGCGAGGAATCGATTGTGCTGAAGGACCTGGTGCGCAATGCCCTCCGTGAGTCAGAGAAGAAAGGAAGGAATGGCGGGGCGCGAGCAGACCTCGACCGGATCAACAGCATGGTGGAGACGCTGCATGGCAATGGCGGCAAGGCCAAGGCGATATTTGCCTGCAGCAAGCAGGGGTTTTGGCGCGAGTTCGACATTCCTGCGCTCTTGCCCAGGACCAACCTCCTGCTGAATCAGCGCTTTCATCTGAAGCCGCTGGCGGCCGCGCTCGATGGCGTTCACCATGTGTGCGTGGTGCTGGTTGACCGGGCCAAGGCCCGGGTCTTCGAGATTGTTAACGACGATGTGGTTGAAAAGCTGGACTTCGTCAACGAACTCACGCGCCGGGGCAAAGGCGACGGTTGGAGCGGCTACGACGGTGGTCATGCCGAGCGCCGGCAGACTAACGAGGCCCTGCAGCACTTCAAAGTCGTGGCCGATTACATCGAGCGTTACTTCGAGCGCGGCCAATGCGACCGGTTGGTGGTGGGTTGCCACAGTGACATTTGGTCCGAGTTCCATCCCCAATTGCACACCAACGCTCGCCAGCGGCTGGCGGGACATTTCCGCATTGACCCCAAGGCGGCCACTCCCGAACAGGTGAAGCAAATGGCTCTCCCTCAGCTTGCGGAATACAACGCTGAGATGAAGCGGGGGCTGATCAGCGACGTGATTGGGGAAGCGCATCGCGATGGGCGCGGAGCGATTGGCCTGCGGCGTGTGCTGCGCTCGCTGGAGATCGGCGAGGTACAGACACTGCTTCTAGGCTCGACTTTCCTGGCGCCGGGAGTGAAATGTTTCAACTGCGGTCACATGGACATGCACGTCGCGCCGGTGTGCGTGGTCTGCGGGAAAGACAACACGGAGTTGGAAGACATTGGCGATGCCATTGTGGGGCACTCGATCCGCAACGGAATCGAGATTGTCTACATCGCTGACGATGAGGAGTTCGACCGTGTTGGCCGGATTGCGGCCCTGCTGCGCTTCCGCGCCGACCAGAACACGGCGGTAAAGGCGGCCAGCTGACGGCGGAGCATCGTAACGATCAAGGCACAGCCGCGCGCTGTGCCTTTTTTCGTGGGCCCAACGCCACAGCGACACAGAGTTCTCAAATTGTTTTTCTCTGTGCCTGTGTGCCTCTGTGGCTCTGTGGTTAGAATTAGCCGTGCTATTCTGCTCGACTGTTAAGTGGTTCCCGGAGACCGCCCATGAAATTCACCCGTCGCGACTTCATTGCCACTACCGCTGTTGGTTCTGCATCTCTCGCGCTCGACCTGAAGGCCCAGAGCAGGCCTGAGAAGAGCATGCCCGCGGGCGGTCCGCCGAAAGCGCCGGTCATCATCTGTGCTCACAACGGCTACAACTACCTCGACCGAGGCTATGCCGTGCTCGCCAGCGGCGGCGACACCCTGGATGCGGTGATGCAGGTCATCACCGGACCGGAAGATGATCCGAACGACGACAGTGTTGGTCTGGGCGGGCTGCCAAACGAAGACTGCGTCGTCCAGCTCGATGCCTGCTGCATGCATGGGCCGACGCGAATGGCGGGCTCGGTGGCAGGAGTGGAAGAGATCAAGAACGTGTCTTTGTTGTCGAAGGCGGTCATGGAGCACACCGGCCACGTGATGCTGGTCGGCGAGGGCGCGCAGAAATTCGGCTTCAAGATGGGCTTCGCGCGTGAGAATCTGCTGACCGAGCGCTCGCGCAAGACCTGGCAACTGTGGAAGGAAACCATGTCCACCGACGATTGGTGGGGGCCGGGACTGGCCAGCCCGAACTTCAAGTTTCCGCAGAATGGCGGTAACGAGTCGGAACTGCAAGACCAACGCATGCGCAAGATGGAGGAGCTGGCGGCGCGGCTCGGCATCGAACCGGAATTTCGCATGGCCGCCATCGAGCATGTGCTGAATCCGCCGATGGGAACAATTCATTGTTCTTCGGTCAATACGAAGGGCGAGATGTCAGGCGCGACCACAACCAGCGGCCTGGCATGGAAGATCTCGGGACGCGCAGGGGATTCGCCTATCATCGGCGCGGGCTGTTTCACCGATCAGGACATCGGTTCCGCGGGCGCGACTGGCAACGGCGAGGAGAACATCAAGGTTGTGGGTGCGCACACCATCGTTGAGAACATGCGGCGCGGCATGTCGCCGCAGGAAGCCGGCGCGGACGCGCTCAAGCGCATCGTCCGCAATTACAACGCCAACATGGAGAAGCTGCAGTACATTGACATGAGCTACTACATCCTGAGGAAGGATGGCGTCTACGCGGGTGTGTCGCTGTGGAGCGGCTCAAAGGAGCATCCCCGCCGTTTTGCCGTGCACGACGGAGACGGGAAGAGATACGAAAACACGGTCGCACTATTCCAGGGACAATCGCAGGGGTGGCCACCGATGCCGGGAAGGAAACCGCCGGTGCCAGAGCAGCAGAAGAAGTAGGAACTAAACAGCCACTGTAACGGCAGTCTCCGTTCGGGTGACTGGCCGGTACAGGGTGTCGCGCTCGAAGGGGATGCGGCCGGCCTCGGTGATGAGGCGGATTAAGTCCTGACGCCGCAGCATCTGCGGCGTGGTCGCGCCGGCATCGTGATAGATCTTCTCCTCGACGACCGTTCCGTCAATGTCGTCGGCGCCGAAGCGCAGCGTGATCTGCGCCATCTTCGGCGTCACCATCTGCCAATACGACTTAATGTGCGGGAAGTTGTCGAGGACCAGCCGCGAAACCGCGATCTGCTTCAGGTCCTGCATCCCGGTTGTCTTCGGCAGATGCTCCAGCGGCGTGTTGTCAGGATGGAA
>JBKQKT010000724.1:0-14309 GCA_052147365.1 Candidatus Korobacteraceae bacterium
CCAGAAGGTCGCTTATCCCACGAACTACGAGCAACACCTCAAGAACAATGGCGAACTCAAAGAGGCTTACCACCACGATGGAAATGTCCTCGACCTGCAGGCGCGCGGAGAATACCTGTACGCGGCAATGGGAGAGGGCGGCTTGCGCGTCTTCGACATTGCGAATCTTGACGACAAGGACTTCTCCGAAAGGATGACGACTGCCCCGGTTTCGCCACTCGGCCAGAAGTTTTACGTGAAGACGAAGTACGCTCAGGCCGTGGCTTCGCCCACCACCCTCGGCGTCGATCCTTTGCGCTCGCAGAACCCCGAGAATGAGGAGCAGCCCATGCTTCCTTCTCATTTGTTCTACGGATTTCTGTACGTCGCCGATAAGTATGAGGGACTGGTCATCGTCGGCAATCCCAACCTCAAGGCCAAGACGCCAGGTGTGGGCACGCTTCTCGACGGAAATCCCAGCAACAACTTTCTGCAACGGGCGCCGGCGTTCAATCCGGACGGGGCTTTAAACGGCGCGCGCCGTATTGTCTTTGCCGGCTTTTATGCCTACATCCTCTGCGATCGTGGCCTGGCGGTAGTTGATCTGAACAATCCGGCGCAGCCCAAGATCGTCTCCCAGATCGGCGCTCCGTTTTTACTGGAACCTCGCGCCATTGGCGTTCAATTCCGCTATGCATTCGTGGTCGATAGCGCCGGGCTGAAAGTTCTCGACATCACCGACCTGTCGCATCCAATTCCCATACAAAACGCGTCGGTTTCCCTGGCGGATGCGCGCAACATATACGTCGCTCGCACCTATGCGTACATTGCTGCCGGCAAGGATGGCATTGCTATCGTCAACGTGGAAGCCCCGGAACACCCTCAGATCGAGCAGATGTTCAATGCCGGCGGCAAGCTGAACGACACCAATGACATCAAGATCGGCATGGTGAGTTCAAGCCAGTTCGCCTTCGTGGCCGACGGCCGCAACGGCCTACAGGTCGTGCAACTCTTCTCGCCGCAGTCGACGCCCTATTTCTACGGCTTCGCTCCCAAGCCCGTGCCCAAACTGATCGCCAGTTACAAGACCAAGGAACCTGCTCTGGCCATTTCGCGCGGCATCGATCGCGATCGTGCCGTGGACGAGACTGGCAATCAGCTGACCGTCTTTGGCCGCAGAGGGTCACGTCCCTTCAATCAAGAGGAAATGAAAAAACTGTACATGCGCAACGGACAGCTTTTCACCGTGACCAACGAACCCCCCGGTCCGGCGACGGAGCCGCTTAAGCAGGAGCGCGCCGCGGAATCGAAGCTTCCAGCCTCTCCGCTGTAAGAACGGTCGCATAGGCCCATGACGAGTTGGTCATGCTTGCCGCCATCCTCAAAGCCCGGTATCCCATTTCTTACGCCGACGGTTTCGCTGCCGCTACCGCCCTTCTGCAGGATGCGCCGCTGGTGATGGGCGATCCGGAGATCAAGTCTATAGCGGCCGTGGAGAGAACGCTCCAACTGGAGTGGATCGGCCGTTAAATCCAGGCATTCCCTGCGTGTCCCACCTCACAGCGCAATGTGACGGCTATCACTTCGCGTTGGGTATTAGCTGCGCAAGAATCAAACCATCGTTCGGTAGAGGGTGAGCTTCAACCGCAACGTAAACACCAGGTGCGACGGCGAAATTGCAAAGAAAAAAGCCGCAACTGTGGCTACCGTTTCTTTCTCAAAAGCCCGCCATCATAGAAAGGTTCATCATGGCCAAAGGTACCGTGGAGATCGTGGTAGAGCGCTGTAAAGCCTGCGGTTTTTGCGTGGAATTTTGTCCCACAAAAGTTCTGGCGCTCTCCTCTGCTTTCAACTCCAAGGGTTATCACACCCCTTATTTGATCCATCCGGAGAAGTGCAGCGGCTGCGACTTATGCGGCATGTACTGCCCCGACTTCGCCATCTTTGGCTACAAGCAAGCGGCCCCGGCGAAGGAGACCGCGGCTCCGGCGGCGAGCATCGCTGCAACCGAACAGGAGGTCCAAGATGCACGCTGATCCGGCTGGAGTCCTGACAGGCTCTCATTTTCTCGATGGCGATCATGCATGCTGCGAAGGCGCGCTGGCTGCTGGAGCGCGATTCTCCTCTGGCTATCCCATTACGCCATCCACCGAAATAGTCGAGCGTTTTGCCTCTCGCGTGCCCAAGGTCGGCGGCACCTTCATCCAGATGGAAGACGAGCTTGCCGCCTCCATCACCTTGCAAGGCGCGGTGTGGGGCGGAGCCAAAGCGTTCACCGTCACCTCTGGCCCGGGTTTTTCGCTAATGATGGAACACATCGGCCTGGCCGTAATGACAGAAACCCCATGCGTCTTCGTGGACGTGCAGCGCGGCGGCCCCTCCACCGGATTGCCGACCCTGCCGGCGCAAGGCGATATGATGCAGGTCCGCTGGGGCTCGCACGGCGATTACGAGATCATTGCGCTCTGCCCGAATTCTCCCCAGGAGTGCTTCGACCTTACCATTAAGGCCTTCAACTTCTCGGAGAAGTACCGTGTCCCCGTGTTCGTCATGATGGACGAAGTCGTAGGCCATATGACGGAGAAGGTCGTTATCCCACCTGCCGAGGAGATCGAGGTTGAACCCCGGCGCTATACCACGCTGCCGCCCGGCGAGTTCCTGGCGTACAAGCCGAAGGACGACCTGGTTCCCGACATGCCGCGTACCGGCGAAGGCTACAACGTGCATGTCACCGGCCTGACCCACGATGAGCGTGGCTATCCCGACATGAAGCCCGCTCAGCAGCACAAGCTGGTGAATCGACTGGTGGACAAGATCCGCAAGAATGCGGACAAGATCATCCTTTATGAGGAAGACCAGATTGACGGCGCCGAAGTCGTGGTCGTTTCGTACGGCATCACCTCTCGCGTCGCTCAGCGCGCCATTGACCTGGCCCGCGACAAGGGCGTAAAGGTCGGCAAGTTCCGCATCATCACCGCCTGGCCGTTCCCCGAAAAGAGGATTGCCGAGATCGCCTCGAAGGTGAAGGCGCTGGTTGTCCCCGAGCTGAACCTGGGGCAGATGGTCCGCGAAGTCGAGCGTGCTGCCGCCGGCAAAGCTATGGTCCGGCTGGTTCCACACGCCGGCGGGACCGTTCACCCTCCCGAGCAGATTCTGCAAGCCATCATGGAGGTGGCACGATGACAACGACGCCCGTACACATCAATCCTGTAGAACCCTATCTGCGCACCGATCGCATGCCGCATATCTGGTGTCCGGGATGCGGCATCGGCACCAGCGTCAACTCCTTCGCTCGCGCGCTGACCGAGTCCAACCTCGATATGAAGAACGTTGCCATCGTGTCCGGCATCGGCTGCACCGGGCGTGTCGCCGGCTACATGAAGCTGGATTCGTTCCACACCACGCACGGTCGCGCAATTCCCTTCGCGACCGGATTGAAGCTCGCCAATCCCAAGCTCAACGTGGTGGTGTACTCGGGTGACGGTGACCTGTTCGCCATCGGTGGCAACCACCTCATCCATGCGGCGCGCCGCAACGTGGACATCAAGGTCGTGTGCGTCAATAACCTCATCTATGCCATGACCGGCGGCCAGACGGCGCCGACCACGCCAGGCGCGGTGGTCACTTCCACCAATCCTTACGGCACCTACGATCCGTCGTTCAACCTGCCGTACCTGGTGGAGGCTGCGGGCGCGGTTTACGTGGCGCGCTGGACCGCGTTCCACGTTCGCCAGCTTGCCCGCTCCATGCAGGAGATGTTCAAGAAGAAGGGCTTCTCGTTCATCGAGGTGATATCGCCCTGTCCAACGCTTTACCAGCGCCGCAACAAGATGGGCGACGGCCTCGACACCATGAAGTTCTACAAAGAACTGAGCAAGATCAAGAATGGCGCACCCACCAGCGAGGTGGCCCTGAGCAAGTCGGGCGAGATCGTCGTTGGGAAGTTTGTGGACCGCGAGCGTGAGGACTATCACGATCTTATGCACGACCGGCTCACCGAAGTTCTCGGCGACCAATATGTAGAAGCGGAGGCATGCGAATGCAGCATCTAACCGAAATTCGTATCGCAGGGTTTGGCGGCCAGGGCGTAATTCTCTCGGCCATTGTCATCGGCAAGGCAGGCTGCATCTACGAAGGCGGCTTTTCCACCATGACGCAAAGCTTCGGCCCGGAAGCTCGCGGCGGCGCCTGCAGCGCGCAGGTGATCCTGTCCGACAGCCCGGTGCTTTATCCCTATGTCACGCGGCCTGACGTGCTGATCGTGATGTCCCATGAAGCGTATTCCATCTTCGCGCCGCAGGTGAAGGAGAATGGCACGCTCATCATCGAGCAGGACATGGTGCGCGTGGACAAGCTTCCCTCCGGCGTTCGCGTGTTCAGCTGTCCAGCGACGCGGCTGGCCGAAGAGTTGGGCAAGAAGATGGTGCTCAACATCGTCATGGTCGGCTTCTTCGGAGCTGTGACCGGACTGTTGCAGCCTGACTCGCTGCGCAACGCCATCGCTGATTCCGTTCCCGAAGCTTATCGCGACCTGAACCGCAAGGCCTTCGACAAGGGCTACGAATACGGCATCAAGACGCTGAACGGCGAGATCCCGGTCGAAGAGCCGGAAATCGAAGTAGCAGCGCTCGAAACATAACTGCTTCATCCATTAATTCATACCCGGCCGGCGAAGAAATTCGGCGGCCTTTTTCTTTGGCGGGTGCTTCCTACCATGAGCAAACGCCCGCGGTGTGAAACACCGGTGTCGATGAAACGCATTTTAAGCGGCCGAGTGATCCACTGTTGATCACGGTCTCCGATCCCAATCTGGGCACAGTTCGTGCCCCACGCTGGTTTAGAATGACTTTGGGAGGCTCGCATGACAATCCATCCCCGGCCCGACCAGGAAATCAAAATCCAGGAAGCCCTTCGAGAGGGGCTGATCCAAAGCGCCGAGGACCTCATTGACGCGTGGCTCGAACGACTGCGCCAGCGGCCGCCATCAAGACCCTCTCCTCCTGAAACCCTCAAAGAGGTCTTCGACGCCGTGCGCGGCCTCGCGGAAGAGTTGGACTTTTCCCGTAATCGTTCAACCGGACGGCGGGTGGACGTTGCGTGAGAGGATTTCTGCTTGATACCAATATCCCATCTGAACTAATCCGCTCGCGGCCTGACCCGCGTGTGCAAGAGTGGGTCTACCGTCAGAATGAAGGGGCGCTGTTCCTAAGCGCCGTCACCGTCGGCGAATTGCGGAAGGGCTTCATCCTGCTTCCGGAAAGCGCGCCCGCCGCACCCAACTGGAACATTGGTTTGAGAACATTTTGGTTCCCCGCTTCCACAACCGCATCCTCCCCGTCACAGATAGAATTGCGGATCGCTGGGGAGTCCTGGATGGTCAATGTCAGCTAAACGGAACGCCGCTCAATATGGCGGACGGTCTGATCGCCGCCACAGCGCTTGAGCATGATCTCACCGTGGTTACGCGTAACGTGAGAGATTTCACAGGACTCGGAGTGGCACTCCTCAATCCGCGGGAGGACTGAAAGGCGCATCCATCGCTAAGCCGCGAAGGTCCTGCCCGGCTCATGTCAGCTGCACATCAAACAACGTCAACCAATACTGCAGCGATTGCAGCGCAAAGCCGCACAGGATGAGGCCGATGCCGAATGCCCCAAGCCGCCGCTCCGGGAGGTTGTCAGCGTAGTACTCGATGTAAGGATTGATCGTCACGCCGACGCCCGTGACGATGCCGGTAACAATCCCGACACGAAGCGCAAAAGACCAGGGATGCTCCAGATGGTGGATGAAGGTGCTACAAACAAGCGCGGCGGCAATATAGCCGACAGTACGAACCACCGTTCCCCAAAACTGACGTCGCGTAAGCCGTGGACGGCGCGACGCCGCATAGTCGAGGGCAGGACGCATCCCGCGTGAGTAGGCGAATACTTGTCCGACTGTAATGAGGATGGCAAATGCGATTGCGAATCCAAAGCCCAAAAGCAGGTACAGCCCAGCTCCGATGCCTAACCCGCGGATGGCAGAGAACAGAGCTTCCCAAGGCAATGAGTAATGGTCCCGACCACGAGCTGCTCGATTGAGCTCAATCGCTAGAGTAATACCGGTCGTAATGCCGGCGGCCAGGCCAAAAAAGAGACCGAGGCCGAGGCCGTACCCGATGCCGAAGACAATCGAGTACGTTACCGCGCGGGTCAGCAGTCGCAAGGGACCGTGCTGTCCACCCAACAGGTCATAGGCAAGGTAAAGGCTGCCCAGCACATCAAGGCACGTACCCGTGATGCTGACGGCCGCGACCGTGTGGTGATCCATTCAGGGATTGTAGGGGGACGAGGTCAATCTGTTCCAACCTCGAGCACAAGATCAAGACCCGCGGCGCCGGCGAAGGCTTTGAAGTCACGGTCCCGCGTGAGGAGGGGAATGCCTCGTTCAATACAGGTCTGGGCGATCAAGGCGTCACCGAGCCGCGCCTTGCGGCGTTTGGCTAGTGCCTTGGCTCGCAGTATTCCAGCTCGTTGCCAGTAGCCGGTTCCAATCTCGATCATCGGAACTTCTGATAGGGTTTCGGCAACTTCTGAAGGGAGCTTCGGGTCGCTGAGTAGTTCGGTGAGCACAACCGGCACCATCACTACCTGCCTGTCCTCTAACGCCTGGTCAAGCAGCTGCGCATCCTCGCCTTTGCTGCCCTCCAGAAAAGCAATCCAAGTGCTGGTGTCGGCAACGATCATCGGTCAGCTTTCAGTTCTGCCGTTGTGCGCGTGAACCGGACCTTACCTCGGAGTTGTCGCAGGCGAGCGTAGGTTTGCGATGCCGCCACCAGTTGCAACCCCGTACGGACGGTTTGGGTGATGCCCGTACCCCCAGCGTGTTGTGCCCTTTCGAGTAGCTCGGCTGGTACCTCCACCGTAATCTTGCGCACTGCTTCCATAACGCCTCCCATTGTACCGTATTTAATACCAGCATCGAATACGGTATTGCTCGGGATGAAAACGTGTGCATAGGCATGTAAGATTTGCACCCCGGAGGCCACGTTATCCTCCCCTAAGTTATTGACTGGCAATATCTTGCGCGGCGGCCTCGGGCGTGCATCTTGCTTATGTAAAGGAGGGAGCATTATGCACAGGAGACATTACGTGCCTTTAGCCCTCATTCTGCTGCTGTCACTCGCGTTCACTAGTTGTGGCAAGAGTTCCAGCCAGCCTGCGCAGACGCAGGGTTCGCCAAACCAGACTTCGGTTGCTCAACCTAACGCAAACCCAGCAGCGCCTGACAACAGCGCAGCGGAGGCAGCGCCCGCCACAAACGGCGCCGCGCCGGTCGCCCCAGCGCCCGCCAACCAAGCGCCCCCGCTATCGATCGTCCCCGCTCGAACTTCGGTCACGGTTCGTCTGCAGCAGTCGCTGTCGAGCGCCTCGGCTGTACCGGGTCAGCAGTTTGAGGCCGTGCTCGAGGAACCCATCGTCGTGGATAACCAGGTTGTCGTACCGGCAGGCGCGCTGGTCAGCGGGCACATAGTGAGCGCGCATCGCTCCGGACGGTTGCACCATCCCGGTGAACTGGCGCTGACCCTGGACAGCGTAACCGTGGGTGATCAGCAAGTCCGGCTCTTGACTTCCAGCGTCGTGGCCCGTGGAGGTTCACACAAGAAACGCAACCTGGGTTGGATCGGAGGCGGCACGGGCGGTGGCGCGCTCGTCGGCGCCCTGGCCGCGGGTGGCAAGGGAGCGCTTATCGGCGGCGGCGTGGGAGCAGCGGCTGGCACTACCACCGCATTGCTGACTGGCAAGAAGGACGTGGCTTTCGGGGCTGAGCGACGGCTGACGTTCCGCTTGACTCAGGACATTACGCTTCCGTCATAGAAATCGCCTGGGGCGACCCTTTCGAGCCTTGACGACGCGGTTGCTCCCTCAAGTTCCCAATTGTTAACATGACTTCATGACTTCAACACATAACAAGGAAGCGCCTTCTTGCCCAATTAAGTCCTTATTTATCTATTGAGTACAAACAAGTCCTTTGGAATCTATTGCCTGCCATCCGCTCGGCGCTAAACCATTGATTCTAAGAAAGGTGCAGCAGGAGAGGTGTTGTATTGCCGGTTGGGTTGGAAATGCTACGTTCCTACGTCCTTAAAGCTCCTACATCCCGGGATCGCCTTGCAGTGTCCGGACCGCGTAGTGAAACCCTTCGGGCTGCACTCTCACCGGTCCCTGATAAGGCTTGTCGATGTCGGCGATAGCGACCAGCACGAGTGAGATCAGGAAGCTCAGCACCAACACTTGCAGCAGGTGAAAGCGGAAACTGGGAACGCCGAAAAAGCAGGACGCAGCCACCGTAATAATGCCTCCCGCGATCAGTACCGCCCACAAAATGCCTGGCAACGCTTCGCGGTTCTGCATCGCCCGAATGCGCCGGTATTGCGTCAGTCCTCGCAACTCCTCCATGAGTTGGTAGGCCGCGATGGCGTCGGGACGCGCACGCGCCTGCGCTTGTCCGGCAAGCGTCCAGAACTGGTTAATCATCTCGCCGCCTTCCGGCGGCAATTGTTCGTCCTGCATCGCGGGCCACTCGCGATTCAACGCGTTGTCGGCATAGCGGACGCAGAGTTCCTGGATGGTCTTCGCGCTCGGATCGTCCAACTGACTGGCAATGCGGAAGACGTTCACCAGCGAGTTAGCTTCCTGTTCCTCGTTCGCCTGTGCCTGCTGAAACATGTTCCAGACGCCGGAAAGTGTGAAGGCAAGGATTACCGCATACGTTGTCCCAATCACGGCCACGACGGCGCCGGTAAAGTCGTTCGATTCTTTGCGCGAGGGCGCAGTGGAAGCGCGCGTCACCACAAACAGGAACAGCAACGCTCCGCCAACTCCGCCGACGATGATAAGAATGTTGCTCAGCACGCTGGTTGGTCCATTCGGCCGTGGAATTACG
This sequence comes from Candidatus Korobacteraceae bacterium, assembly GCA_052147365.1. Lineage (GTDB taxonomy): Bacteria > Acidobacteriota > Terriglobia > Terriglobales > Acidobacteriaceae > Bog-257. The sequence continues at coordinate 8,905 of JBKQKT010000724.1, forward strand.
AAGCTTACACCGCTTGGCGACTGGTGAAAAGAACTGGCCCAGTTTTTTACATTCTTCTCACCCCAAAGCGATTGACATGGAGTCGCGCGGTGAAGCAGAATCTTGGAACCCTGTTTCCTGAGGTTGTGCCCCCGACATTGGCTTCCAGAAGATCTGCTAAGCCTCGAACTCTGCGCCGATCGATGCACTCCCACTGAAACGAGGAATCACCAAAATTGCTCATATTCCACGGTCGATTGTGACTTTCAGACGGAGGTCTGTTTTGACAAAGAAGCTGTTACTTGCCGTAATCACGCTCTGGTTTGCTGTCTGCAACATAGCAATGGCGCAAACGATAACAACCCTCAAGAACCAGCCCCCTGACGGCGCCGGCGTTCCGTTCCTGCTGACCGACGGAACCGTGCTGGTGCAAGGGAATCAAGGGCAGGACTGGTGGAAGCTCACGCCCGATATCAACGGAAGCTATGTAAACGGCACCTGGACGCAAGTTGCGAGCCTTGCCTCTGATTACGATCCCTATGCGTTCGCGTCGCAGACGCTGGCCGATGGCCGCGTCCTGATTGAAGGTGGCGAATACAACTTTGGTCAGTTCTCGTTCACCAACCAGGGCGCAATTTATGATCCCGCACTGAACACCTGGACGACGCTGAATCCTCCGCCCGGCTGGGACTACATCGGAGACTCGCCGTCCCTAATCCTGCCGAATGGCCACTTCCTCATCGGGCGCAAGTTCGACACCCAAGTGGCGGACCTGGATCCAGTCACCCTGCAGTGGACGTTGGTGGGAATCAATGGCGGCAAGTCCGACTGGAATGCTGAAGAGGGCTGGACGCTGATGCCCGACGGAACTGTCCTGACCTGCGATGTGCTGGACCATCCTAACTCCGAGCGTTATATACCTTCGCAGCAGATATGGGTCTCCGATGGCAGCACGATCGCGGATCTGCAAGGACCGCCGGAGGTAGGTTGCATTCAGTACGGAGGCGGCCAATATTGTCCTCCGGGTGAAATCGGGCCGGCCATCTTGCGGCCCGACAAAACCGTCTTCGCGACTGGCGCTTTGCATTCGGGCGCGCCCACTGGACATACTTCGGTCTATCATCCCGGCTCCAGTCCCAACGATCCCGGTACTTGGACTCCCGGGCCGGATTTCCCCAATGGTGACTCCGCGGGGGACAACTTCGCCGTGTTGCTGACCAACGGTAAGGTGCTGGTAGAGGGCAATTCCAGCCGCCTTTACGAGTTCGATGGGACCAACTTCACTCCCACTCTGTATAGCAACGGTGGCAGCTTGATCGTGTTGCCGACCGGTGAAGTGCTCCTCGGTGGCGCTGAGGTCTACAAGGCCACTGGAAGCTACCTTCAGCCCTGGGCGCCGATCATTCTGTCGTATCCAAGCTCGCCGAGCCGCGGCCAAACCTATCTTGTTTCCGGCAAGCTATTCAACGGCTGGTCGCAGGCAGCTTCATTCGGGGACGAATTCGAAACTGCGACCAATTATCCTCTGGTGCGGATTACGAATAAATCCACGGGACATTTGTTTTACGCCAAAACCCATGATCACAGCTACATGGGCGTGCAGACCGGCAATGTGCCCACGTACACGCATTTCGACGTGCCTGCGAACATGGAGACCGGGCCGAGCACGCTGGTCGTAGTGACCAACGGCATTCCGTCGCTGCCGGTCAATATCACGGTGAACTAAGGAGAACCCGCAGTCGAGTCAGCAGTGGCGTGGTTTCAGTTTGACTTGCGGAAAGTCAAAACGTAGCGTTTGCCATTGCAAATCAACCGCACGTCTGCTTCCTGCATCCTCGCGGGAAGCAGATTGGCGGGCCGCGACCATGGTTCTTGGGCGATCTTTGACGTGTTCTTCGAAAAACGAGGTCGCTCAGTGCCCCGTGTACGTCGACCACGCCCGCGTGATGTAGTCGGTCATGGTGAGCGAGAACAGGATGAAGAGCCAGAAGATGGAGGCGATGACGGTGACCATCGTGAGCTTGGTGCTGTAGCGAAGGTGCATGAAGAACAGCACGACCAGCGTGCCTTTGATGGTGGCAATCACCAGCGCCAGAACGATGTTGAAGACGCCCAACTCGATGGTGGCGGCGAAGACCGTCGTCGCTGTCAGCACCATCAAGGCGGCCCAAATCACGTAGTAAATCCTTGCCGGGATGATGTGCCCTACATAGTCGTGTTCGGTATGGTTCGCCATGCGTCCTCGTTAGCCGCCATGTTTCTTGCTGATTAGATAGAGCAGCGGGAAAAGATAAATCCAAACCAGGTCAACAAAGTGCCAATACAGTCCCACATTTTCCACGGGATTGTAGTACTCCGGAGTGAACGCACCCATCGCACCCACAATCACAATCCATGTCACCAGGCCGATGCCGATGATCATGTGCAGCGCGTGCAACCCGGTCATCGCCCAGTACAGTGAGAAGTAAATCTCGGTGTGTTGCGGATCGGTCGCCGGATGCGCCGGATCGCCAGTCTCGAAATGGAAGTTTGGCCCGGGAAACTCATGATTCGTCCAGTGCTCGTGATACTCGACCGCCTTAATTCCAAGAAACCCGAAACCAAACAGGATAGTGATTAGCAGCAGGACGACCATCAACTTGGGTTTGGCCATCTGGGCGGCGCGAACGCCGAGCGCCATGGACAGGGAACTGCAAATCAGCACCGCCGTATTGGTTGCGCCCAGCCAGATGTTCATCTTCTGGCTGCCCTCGACGAAGGCGTGATAGTACGAGGCGCGATACACCAAATAGGCGCAGAAAAGCCCGCCGAAGAACATGATCTCCGTAAGCAGGAACATCCACATGCCGAAGGTGGAGGTTTCCTTCTGCTGATCCATGTCAGCGAAGTGGTGCTGCAGCGCGCGCTCAGCGACCTGGATCTCGCTAGTGGCCAACGGCGACCCCCTCTTGCGGCTGGTCCTCGTAGTCGTAGGCTTCCCAGGTGACCACCGGAGTCTCGTCGAAGTTGTTAGTGGGCGGAGGCGACGGAGTCATCCATTCCAGACCGACGGCGTTGTAGGGATTCGGACCCGCAGGTTCTCCATATCGTAGCGACCAGAGGAAGTAAATCATCGGCAGCACATAGCCTACAGCCAGAATCGAGGCTCCGGCGGTGGAAAGCACGTTCAGCACCTGGAACTCCGGCGGATACGCATGATAGCGGCGCGGCGAACCCATGTAGCCAAGAATGAACTGCGGGAAGAACGTGGTGTTGAATCCCACGAACACCAGCAGCGCCGAAAGCTTGGCCCACCCTTCCGGGTACATGCGGCCCGTCATCTTGGGCCACCAGAAGTGCAGTCCGGCCATGTAAGCCATCACCATGCCGCCGACCATCACGTAGTGGAAGTGCGCCACTACGAAGTAGGTGTCGGTGACGTGGACGTCCACACCGAGCGAGGCCAGGAACACGCCGGTCAAGCCGCCGATGGTAAACAGGCCGATGAAGCCGAACGCGTACAGCATTGGGGTCTCGAAGCGGATGGAGCCCTTGTACAGAGTTGCCGTCCAATTAAAGATCTTCACCGCCGAAGGAATTGCGACCAGGTAGCTCAGCAGCGAGAACACGAGCGCCGCATAGACCGAAATCCCGGCCACAAACATATGATGTGCCCACACCAGGAACCCGAGCACCGCAATGGCGATGGAAGCCAGCGCGACAAACTCATATCCGAACACGCGCTTGCGCGAGAAGCAGGCAATGATCTCGCTGATAACGCCCATGCCCGGCAGAATCATGATGTAAACCGCGGGATGCGAATAGAACCAGAAGAGGTGCTGGAAGAGAAGCGGATCGCCACCCAGCGCGGGATTGAAGACACCGATGTGGAAGGCGCGTTCGAACGCCACCAGCAACAGCGTAATGGCGATGACCGGCGTCCCCAGGATCATGATGAGCGCGGCGGCATAGTTCGACCAGCAGAACAGTGGCAAGCGGCGCCAAGTCAACCCGGGCGCGCGCATGCGATGGATGGTGACGATGAAGTTCAGTCCAGTAAGGATCGAGGAGAACCCGGTGATGAAGATGCCGAGCGCGGCGCCGATCACGTGCGTGTTGGAGTAGGTGGTGCTGAAAGGCGTGTAAAAGGTCCAGCCGGTGTCGACGCCGCCGGTGATCATGGCGACCAAAGCAGTCGTGCCACCGATGATGTACAGATACCAACTCAGCAGGTTCACCCGGGGAAATGCGAGGTCTTTGGCGCCTACCATCAGCGGGATGAGAAAGTTGCCCAGCACCGCGGGCACCGACGGGATCAGGAAGAAGAAGACCATGATGATCCCATGCATGGTGAACAGCTTGTTGTAGGTATCGGAAGAAACCAGGTCGCCGGCGGGCGTGAGCAGCTCCAGGCGGATCATCATGGCGAAGAAGCCGCCGACCCAGAACATCGCGGTAATCGAGATCAGATATAGGATCGCGATGCGCTTGTGGTCCGTGGTCAGCAGCCAGGACTTGATGCCGTAGTTGGAGTTCAGGTAATTCTCGCGCTCGACGGTCTGTACTGCGGTAGCCATTTCAATCCCTCAGAGTTCTCAACAACCTCACTGCACGCTCGACATGCTGGAAGCCGGCTGATTGCCCGCCGCTCCCTTCGGTTGCGACAAAGATTTGATATAAGCCACAAGCGCCATCAAGTTCTCTTCCGAGACCTGGCCCTGGAAGGTCGGCATGATTGGCTTGAATCCGGAGACGACCTTGGCGCCGGGAACCAGAATCGATTCGCGGATGTAGTTTTCGTCTGCGGTAACGGTGCGTCCGTCATCTAGCAGCACCGGTTTGCCGAAAATGCCGCTCAGGTTCGGGCCGCGTCCCTGCGTGTCGAAGCGATGACAGGTGGCGCATCCCAACTGCTGGAAGAGTTGCTCACCATTCTGCGCCAGGGAACCTGTGCTGCCACCGCCGCTCATCCATGCCTGGTACTCGGCAGGCTCCATTACGATTACCTGTCCAATCATGCCGGAGTGGTCCGTACCGCAGTATTCGGCACAGAACAGGTGATAGGTACCCGCTTTGGTTGGGCGGAACCACGTTTCCGTGTAGCGGCCGGGCAATACATCGGCCTTGATGCGAAACGCCGGGACGTAGAAGCTATGGATGACGTCCTGCGAACTCATAATCATCTTCACGTCGCGGCCGAGCGGTACGTGAAGCTGGTTGATGTCGCGCTGTCCGTTCTCGTACTCGAACTTCCACATCCATTGCTTAGCGACCGCATAGACTTCCATCGCTCCCCTGGGCGGGCGGGCTTCCTGGAAGAAAATCAGCGAGCCCCAGGCGAAGAAGATCATGCAGATGCCCAGCGGGATCAGCGTCCAGGTCAGCTCCAGCGGCAATGAGCCTTCGATCTGCGTGGGATGCGGATTGTTCTCGCGCCGGTACTTGAT
>JBKQKT010000725.1:0-2960 GCA_052147365.1 Candidatus Korobacteraceae bacterium
CGGTGAGTCGGCGCGTCGGGGCTTGACCTTGCGCTCTTCATAGAACGCCAACTGCTTTCGGAGGAACAGATTCTCCGCGCCGAGCGAGGTCCTGGAGCGCAAGCCGAGACACAGAAAGTGAATCAGATCACCCACGATCCTGAGCCAATTCAGCCCTCCGCCCACCATGCAATCGGCCTCTCTCGTCATCGGACGTCTTCGTAAAATCTCTAAGAACTAGACAGGTTTCAAGCCAGAGCGAAATGTTTTTGCGGAGGACAACCGTTTCACGATATCGAAATCACTCGTCGGCTCTGACGAACCCGCGGTTGGACCGCCAGGACGTGGCGATTTCTCCATCACACGGGTGCGCGAGAAGATCGCACGGCCGACTCTTAGTACACCGCGCCGGGTGAAGGGCGGCGGCGCGATTCTTTTCGCGACAGTGGCTCGAAGGGCAACATTACCCGACCCTTAAGACGCGCCAAGTTTACCGCTCGTAAACGAACTAAAACGTGAACCGGTGATATGGCACGTTTATCGCTGCTAGTCTCCGCGTGCAACGCCTACGCTGGATTCAAATCCATCTAACTTTTACAAGAAGGAACGAAAGACTATGGCTACCAAAGAGAGTGACCTGCGAAACCGCGCCGAGACAGGACCTACCGAGGATGAAATTCGACAGCGCGCGTACGAAATCTACCTCGCGCGCGCCGGTGGCCAAGGCGACGCGATGGACGACTGGCTCAAAGCGGAAAGTGAGCTAAAGGCACCGACGGTGCCCTTGCAGGCCGCCGCTTAGGAGTCGAGGGTTTCAGAATCGAAATAAACTCTGCCGATTCTTGGACCCATTGGGTGTGGAGTCAAGCCGCTTGCTAGTGTCCGGCGGATTAACTCGATAGCGCTCGTAAAAAGCAGGTCCGAGTCAGAAAATCAGCGCCGGATCCCACGGCGCCAATGGGGACTCCTGTTGCAACACCGGGAGTCTGGGTGACAGTTTCATTCCGCTTGTCAACCAGAACGGCGCCCCCAAGGATTGGCTCGAAGAGCGGCGCAGCCCACCGCTTTCATTGTGCTCTCATGCCTACTCAGGTGGTTCGCAGCAGAATTACAACCGATCTCGCTTTGACCTCATAACTCAACGAAGCAAGAGCCTTTTCTTGTCCCTCCTCGAGTAGATCTAATGGGGTCGGCTTGCTCGTGTCCACGACGCGTAGCCAGTCTGCCGGTTTTCCCTCTTGCATTTGGAAATTCAGATCCTGCCAATGCGCGTTTATCATAACGTAGATGTCCCGGTCTCCTTGCGAGGCACCATGCAGGCAGAATGCTAAGCTGTGGGACCAATAACTCAAATCGATCTGTCCGTTTACACCGTACCAACTCACGTCCTCCCGCCAGAATCGGCTGCGCGCCAGGGACGGATGCGCCTTCCGAAAGGCGATCATACCTTTGAAAAAGCGGAAGATATCACCGTTGTTCTTCAGTAAGTCCCAGTCGAGCCAGGTGGTTTCGTTATCTTGATTCCACGGGTTGTTGTTGCCGTGTTGAGTGTTCATGAACTCATCGCCAGCACAGAACATTGGAATCCCATTGGAGACCATGAGGATCGTAAAAAAGTTCTTGACCTGCTGCTTTCGCAAGCTCATCACTTCCGCCGGCACATTCTGATCACCTTCCCATCCGCAGTTCCAGCTCAAATTGTTGTCAGATCCGTCTCTATTGTCCTCACCATTGGCAAGATTGTGCTTGTCGTTGTATGCGACCAAGTCGTAAAGGCAGAAGCCGTCGTGAGAAGCTACGTAGTTGACACTCTGCGAGGCGTGGTAAGCGTTGTCGAGGTCATCCGGAAACAAGTCGCTGCTACCATAAAGCCGAGTCATGAAGTCACCGAGCTTCCCCGGGTCTCCTTTGACGAACGCTCGAACATCGTCGCGAAACCTGCCGTTCCACTGGCTCCATGACAAGCCCGGGAAACTGCGTCCGAGTTCATAGCTCCCGGGGTCCCACGCCTCAGCTATAAGACGAACGCCTACCCACTCGGCACCGCCCGTGATCTCTGAAATCAATGGCGGATCCTCTAAATTGATGGACCCGTCATCGTTGCGGCTAAAAATCGATGCCAAATCAAACCTGAAACCGTCGACGTTCATCTCCGAGACCCATAAGCGAAGGCTGTCCATTATCATCCTGCGCACCGCAGGATGAGCCGAGCGGAGGACATTACCTGTGCCAGTATCGTTCCGGTAGTGGATCATGCCGGGGTCGAGCAGGTAGTAGGTGCTGTTGCAGATGCCGCGATAGCTATAGTTCGGCCCGTCAGAGCCTGCCTCGGTGGTGTGGTTGTAAACGACATCCAGAATCACTTCGATGCCGGCGTCATGGAGCGCTTTAACCATGGCCTTAAATTCGTCTATTGTCGCTGCCGGATCTGAAGCTGCCGCGTACCCCTGATGCGGCGAGAAAAAGTTCAGCGGCATGTAGCCCCAGTAATTACCCTCGTCGGGGTCATACTGAAAAACCGGCATTAACTCGACCACGGTGACTCCAAGATCTTTCAAGTACGGAATTTTATCGATTACACCCGCAAAGGTCCCTCGTTTTTCTGCGCTAACGGCGGAGTTGTTGCGCTTTGTAAAACCTCTAACGTGCATCTCATAAATGATCGTATCCGATGTGTGGCTGGACTCTCGCAGAGAAGGTGGCGGGGTCACAGGTGCTGGGCAGCGAATAAGAATACCAAGCGGTGTTCTTCCCGCGTTTGATTCACGGCCGCACGACACGCCGCGCCGGAAATTGGGTGGAAAGAAAATCAGCGTAGCATACGGATCGAGTAGGACTTTTTCAGGATCAAAGGCGTGAAATTCCGCAGACGGGTTATTTGGACCATCGATTGAATAGCCGTAGTAGCGAGCAGCGCCAAGCTGATCGACGGGCACGCGACAGTGCCAAATTCGACCGGATTTGTGAGTAAGATGATCGAG
>JBKQKT010000726.1:0-2900 GCA_052147365.1 Candidatus Korobacteraceae bacterium
CGTGCGGCTCCCATTCGGCGGGCATGCGGTAGCCGAGCGAGGCCGGGGTTACAGATGGATTAGAGGCCATGTGGTTTGAGCACTTGAAATAGGGGGACCATCGACTTCGCACCGTCGAAAAACATGCACGATGGCGGTGCAAACAGACAGCAGATCCCTCGACTCGCGCCCGCCCGACCCGACGCGGGTCGGGGGAAGAAAAAGCGGGCGCTCGCTCGGGATGACAATTCTAATTTTCATCTGACTTCGCATTTCCCCGCTGCGCGGGCGAATGCTCCGCTCAGGATGACACGCATGTTTCTCATTCACAGCAAGAACCTCTGCGTGATCTGGGCGTAGGCGTCCACGCGACGATCGCGCCAGAAGGGCCAGTTGCGGCGCACGTCCTCGATGCGCGCCATGTCAACCTCGGCGACCAAGACCTCTTCCTTGTCATGCGAGGCCTGCGCGATGACCTGCCCAAACGGATCGGCGATGAACGAGCCGCCCCAAAATTCCAGGCCCTTGCCCGGAGCTTCCTTGCCGCGAATGTTGCCAGTCTCGAAGCCCACGCGGTTGGGGACGGCGACATAAACTCCGTTGGCGATGGCGTGTGCTCGCTGGATGGTGCGCCAGGCGTCGTACTGCGCCTCGCCGTATTGCGCCTTCTCATCAGGATGCCAGCCGATAGCAGTTGGGTAGAAGAGCACGCTCGCGCCTTGCAGCGCGGTCAGCCGCGCGCCCTCGGGGTACCACTGGTCCCAGCAGACCAGCGTGCCGAACTTGCCGAAGTCGGTTTCGAAGGCCTTGAAGCCCAGATCGCCCGGCGTAAAGTAAAACTTTTCGTAATACAGCGGGTCGTCGGGGATGTGCATCTTGCGATAGATGCCGTCGAGTTTGCCTCCGCAGTCGATCATGGCGGCGGTATTGTGATAGACGCCGGGTGCGCGGCGTTCGAACAGGGAAGCGATGATGGTGATGTTCAACTCGCGGGCGACGTCGCCGAGGTGCCGGGTGGTGGGCCCGGGAATCGGCTCAGCCAGGTCGAACAGGGCCACGTCCTCGCGCTGACAGAAGTACTGGGTAAGAAATAATTCCGGCAGGCAGACCAGCTCCGCGCCTTTGGCGGCGGCGTCGCGAAGGTGCGCGATGGCGCGCTCCAGGTTCTGCTCCGGCTCGGGTGTGCAGGACATCTGCACGACGGCGATGTCAAAGTTCCGTTCAGGCAATGCCAGGCTCCACGTGAAAAGCGTTTCCAGCATAGCATTCGGTGGCTGCAGGGTCAGCTCACCGGAAAGGCGTATTTACCACGGAGACACGGAGGACACAGAGAAATTGGTTTTGATTTGTTTTTCTCCGTGTCCTCGGTGCCTCTGTGGTGAGTAGGTTTTTTCTCTTGACTTTCGTGTTTTATTCGCCTATGCTGCTTTGGCTTTAGAAATTCAACGGAGGAATTCATGACCATCAGCGAAGCGCTTTTGCCTGAGTTCGACGCGGAGATGAGCAATACGCGCAGGACCTTGGAGCGGGTCCCATACAAACCGGATTTCAGACCGCATCCCAAGTCGATGCCACTCGGCAGGTTGGCGCCCCACGTGGCGGAACTTGCCGGGTTTGGCCTGACCGTGCTCGAGACACCGGCGCTCGATTTTTCTGCCCAAAGTTATACGCCCACGCCGTTTGAGTCTGCGGAGCAGCTCGTCAAGTTATTCGACGAAGGCGCAGCCAAGGTCCGCAAGGTTCTGGCTGCCACTCCGGAAAAAGCCTGGACGGAGAATTGGAAGCTCAGTTTCGGGGGCAATACTATTTTTGAGGGATCGCGGTTTCTGGCGTACCGGGAGATGTTTCTCAACCACCTTGTTCATCACCGCGCCCAGTTGGGTGTGTATTTGCGACTGAACGACGTTCCCGTACCGTCGATATACGGACCGTCGGCCGACGAGAGCGTGGCTTGAACAATGCTGTATCCATGAATTGTTTGGGTAGAGCGGTACTTCAGCGCCTAGGTTGGTGTATACGGGTGGAGCACCGCTTCAGCGGTGCATTTGAGAGCTGCGTGTTAACGCGGCTTTAGCCGCTGAGGTAACGGGAAGCATTACCTCAGGCGCTAAAGCGCGATCAGAGAGTTGCGGTCAGTTATGCACGCCTGAAAGGCGTGCTCCACCCACTGCCGGATACAGCAACTCTGGCACAGTTGCATCACCCGCCGCCCACGAAGTGGACAACTTCCAGCCGGTCGCCCTCATTGAGCCGGGTCTCTGGCCACTGGGCGCGGGCCACGATTTCGCGATTGAGCTCCACGGCGACGCGGTCGCCCTTCATTCCGAGTTGGTCGATTAACTGCGCCAATGATAAGGAGTCGTCAAAGGTCTTCTGATTGCCGTTGATGAACAGCTGCATGTAATCAATGTAACTCAACCGAAAACGTCGGCAAGTGAGCCTACCCGAATCTTGACAATACCGTTGCTCTTATTGTGGGCCCCTAGGCTATGAAACCATCAGCGCGTAAAATCGCACCATGAACCGACTGCTGGCCTGCATTTTGGCGGTCTCGGCCTTCTGTTACGCGCAAAATCCCAAACCCGATGCATCGATGGCGCAGACTCAACCTTGCGTCATCGTGGCACGTCATGCTCACAAGTTCGGCGAGAACATGTCGCGATTTCACCCGCACCGGCCTTTCGATTACGTAGAAGGCGATTACCCATCGGGATTCAAATGGCGTTCGGAACTCAGCGATGGTGAGGTTCGAGAGCTTCAGCAAAAAGGCGGGAAGATAGTGGTTATGAAACCCGATTACCAAGCCTCCGACCTCGAAGACGCTAGAAAACAGTGCCAATCCCAGACTGTGAAATGAGAAGGTCCGCGATGATGCGAGCCTACAAGTTCCTGAATCAACAATACGGACTCAAGAGCCTGTA